>QMWY01000081.1 GCA_003661865.1 Thermoprotei archaeon | reverse complement strand
GGGGAGAGGTGCTACATAGGTAGGTGGGTCAGGCTCGAGCCCGGGACCGTTCTCGGGGACGAGGTCGTTATCAACGACGAGGTGTTCCTGGCTAGGAACGTGGTTGTGCTCCCCTTCAAGGAGGTCGAGTCCTCGGTTTACGAGGAGGGGAGGGTGATCCTCTAAAACGTAGGCAAAAGGTTTTCACCCCTCAAGACCACTCGGTAACGAGGAGATGCTGGGCCATGGAGCTCGGGGCGTCTAGGCTGCTGGAGGCGCGGAGCGGCGTAGAGGCCGTGGCGGGTGATGTGCTCAGGGTGCTCTACATGTTCTTCGGGAGGCTGTGGCTATCCGAGGTGGTGGCGGAGGTCAACGCCTTCAGGAGGTCGATAGGGGACGACCCAGTTGAGCCGGAGGTTGTTGAGGAGGCTGTTAGGCTCCTGGAGAGGAGTGGCCTGGTTAACTTGGAGAGGGGTGTGAGGGCATCGCTTTCGCGGGGGTCCGTACCCGATACACTGGTGGGCCTAGCACCCCTACCCCATGTGCTCGGGGCCCTATCGGGTGATGAGAGGATCGCTAGGTATAGAGAGGCTCTTAGCCGCGCCCTAGAGGAGCTCCGCAGGTGATCAACGCTTTTTGAGCTCTACGGTGTAGCCGCTGTGGATCTTCCTGAACCTATCGCCGAACGCCTCTAGGAAGGCGTACTCAGCCACCAGACCCGTGCAGTGCCCCGTATGCACCTCCTCAACCCCCATCTTCTTCAGCTCCTCGACAACCCTAGAGATGGTTTCGCGGCTCGCCGACACCAGGTGGAACCCTCCCATAACCGCGAAGACGTTCATCCCCGTTACCCGGGCAGCCTGCTCAGCTATGTTGACAATGCCCGAGTGGCTGCAGCCCCCGATAGCTACCGTACCTAGGCCCTCGATCGCGATCGCCACGCCCGTATCGTCCCTCAGCTCGTGCTGCACCAGCTCCCCATCGCTGCTGAGGGTGTAGTTCCCCTTGAGAGCCGGGGCGAGCTCCGGGTGCACCCTATCGATCTCTCCGAGGAAGTAGACCCCGGGCGCTACCTCCATAGGGCTCCTCACCACTATGAAGTTGGCGCCCGCCTCCTCAAGCTCCCTCCTCGTATAGGGTACGCCTATATTGAGCCTGATGTTGTTGCCCCTGATGTATATCGAGGGCTTGAACACGTCGGGGTGGGCGATAACCGGGACCCGATGCTCGATCGCCTTCAGAACCCCTAGGAGCCCACCTGTGTGGTCGTAGTGGTTGTGGGAGAGCACGACGGCTTTAACCTCCCTTAGATCCACGCCTAGGAGCCTAGCGTTGTGGGCAACACCATCTGCGTACTGCCCGGTATCGAATAGGATCTTATGCACAGCACCGTCGCTATCAACAACCTCTATGCACACGGATAACCCGTGCTGGCCCAGGAGCCCACGAACCTCGTACCCCGCGTAGTCATCGGCTAGGAAGACAAGTCTTGCAGAAACAGCCCGTGCCAACCATATCACCGGTGCTCGCTACCGCATCGCTGGGAAATAAGCTCGGCGATCGGTAGCGCCGCCCTCACTATCCAAGTGGTGTCACGGAGCCCGCTCCTGGTCAAGCTATTAAGCTATGTACGGTTATGATCATCGCAACCGGTTTAAAAGGCTAGGTTTATATCTGCAGCCGGGTAGTAGCCTTTGAGAGTGTTCATAGCCGGGTGTATTCGTAATGAGCTCGCGGCTTAAGAAGTTCGTACCTGTTACCATAGGTGTAGCGCTCGTAATACTACTAAGCGTCGTAAGCCCACTGCTCTACGCACAAGCCGCGATCCCAAGGGAGGACACGGTATATGTCATAGGGTGCCAGTGGGGACCACCCACTACATGGAACATGTTCTCGCCTACCCAGACATGGGGCACCAATCACTTCCTCTACATCCCCCTGTTCGTGTACGACGGTATGCACGACGTATGGCTCCCCATGATTGCTGAGAGGTATGAGTGGGTCTCTCCTGAGGTTCTAAGGGTGTATATAAGGCCTGAGGCGAGGTGGAGCGATGGTAAGCCGATCACTGCTTACGACGTTGAGTACACCTACGAGACCACGAAGAAGCTTAAGTATGGCCCCGGCGTCGGCTGCTGGGACTACGTCGAGTACATCAAGGCTGTTAGCGACAAGGTTGTCGAGGCGAAGATAAGGGTACCGCCGAAGAACTACTTCTCGTTCCTTAGCTGCGTACTCGGCTTCGTACCGATGCCCAAGCACGTGATCGAGCCCCTGTACAAGAAGCTCGGGGATAAGCTCAAGGAGTGGAAGAACGACGACCCCGCCAAGCAGGTCGTGTCAGGGCCATACAAGCTACACCACTACACGGAGAACGAGATCGTGTACGTGAGGCTAGATGACTGGTGGGGCAAGTCAATCTTCGGCCTTCCGAAGCCGAAGTACCTAGCCCACGTGATCTACAAGGATAACCCGAGCGCCAACACGGCCTTCGAGAAGGGCGATGCTGACTGGGCAGGCACATTCATACCATCGGTCTGGCAGCTGTTCCCCAAGGGCGTAGGGACGTGGTACTCCAAGAAGCCATACTACGTCGGTTGGGGCGTCAACTTCCTCTACCTCAACTTCAACAGCACGGTATTCAAGAAGGCTGAGGAGCTTGGCGTGGGCGCCGCGCTTAGGAAGGCCATCGCCTACGCAATACCGTACAAGGACATGCTCGAGAAGGCGTACTTCGGCTACGGAGTACAGGCATCAGCATCCTTCGTAGCAGACATATTCCCTGCCTACAAGAAGTGGGTTGACTACGACCTATGTGCTAAGTACGTAGGGTCGTCTGACTGCAGGTTCCACACGGATCTCGAGATGGCCAAGAAGATCCTTGATGAGGCAGGGATCGTTGATAGGGATGGTGATGGGGTCAGGGAGCTGCCCGACGGTACCCCGCTCAAGGGGCTGACGATATCTGTGCCTTACGGCTGGACGGACTGGATGATGATGTGCGAGATGATCGCTTCGAACCTCAAGAAGATCGGGATTGATGTGAGGACCTACTTCCCGGACTACTCCGTATGGTGGAACAACGTAATCAATGGCAAGTACGATATGGTGATAGGATGGGACGCTAATCCAGGGTTCGACCACCCGTGGAACACCTACCGCTTCGTCCTTGACCCGAGGCTAAGCCCACCAGCCGGGAACTGGGAGAACTACAAGAACTGGAAGATATCAAAGCTCATAGATGAGATCGCCTCTACAATAGACCCCGCCAAGAGAATGGAGTTCTACCGCGAGATCCAGGAGTTCATATACAAGGATCTGCCTGCTATACCTCTGTTCTACGGTGCTCACTGGTACGCCTACAACACGAAGTACTGGGTTGGGTGGCCGAACGAGAAGAACCCGTGGTGGTTCCCGGCAGCGCCATGGTCAGGCTCCCCAGGTAACAGCTTCATTGTTCTATTCGGCATAGCTAAGAAGGGCGAGAAGCCAAAGGTACCCGACTGGCTCAAACCTATCGATGAGGGCGGGCTGCTGATACCGACCTCCAAGATATGGGAGGACCTTGCAAAGGTGAGCAAGCCAACCGCAACACCGAGTCCGACAACCCCAACGACTCCAAAGACCACCCCGAAGGTTACGGTGACTGCTCCGGGTAGGACTGTTACGGTTACGAAGACTGTTGAGAGGACCGTTACCAAGAGCGTTGAGGTCACCAAGACCGTTGCCTCAACGGTAACGGTTGAGAAGACCGTGCCGACAACAGTTGTTAGGACCGAGACCAACTGGGGAGTTGTGGCTGCTGTAGCGATAGTGCTACTCATAGTCGGTATAGCGATAGGGTACGCGATAAAGAGGAGGTAGTACAGGGGGTAATAATCCTAAACACTCTTTTTAATCCTATTCAACTTGTCTAGTAGTGCTCTCACGCGTGTGTTAGGAGTATATACCCGGGTGTGGATTGCATAGGATGTGAATCGCGGTGATGCTCGGGGCGTAAGCAATGGTTAGGCTGGGTCCATTCGCGCGTTACCTGCTGATGAGGGCTGCGTTCCTCTTAGCCACGTACATCACCGCGATTACGATCGTGTTCCTGCTGCCTAGGCTCATACCCGGGAACCCCTTAGCGCTGCTCCTCACCCAGCTGTACCAGCAGGCTCAGGCGAACCCCGAGGCTATTAAGGAGGTGTACAAGACGCTTATGGAGGAGTTCGGTGTTGGTAAGCCCCTGTGGGAGCAGTACGTAGATTTCCTCTCCCACGCCCTCAGGGGGGACCTGGGGACGTCGATAGCGTTCTACCCAAGGAAGGTTATCGAGCTCATAGCGCCTGCCATCCCCTGGACCGTTGGGCTTCTCGTGCCCTCGACCATCACCGCCTGGATCATAGGCAATACCCTTGGGGCGATCGCCGGGTATAGGAGGGGGAGCTACTTCGAGAAGACAGTCCTCACGGTATCACTCATACTCTCCCAGACCCCGTACTACTGGCTCGCCATGCTGCTGGTCTACATCTTCGCGATCAAGCTGAACCTGTTTCCGGCTGGCGGTGGGTACAGCTACGGGTTGGTACCCTCGCTCACCCCTGAGTTCATAGCTGATCTGCTGTGGCACTACACACTGCCGTTCCTATCGATCGTGCTCGTAGCCGTTGGGGGCTGGGCCATAGGTATGAGGGTCCTGGTGATCTACGAGCTCGGGGCGGACTACATGGTGTTCAGCGAGAACCTAGGTGTTGAGGAGAGGAAGCTGTTCCGCTACGCCTTCCGCAACTCCCTGCTCCCCCAGGTAACGGGCCTAGCGCTATCGCTGGGCAGTGTGCTCGGGGGACAGCTGATAACGGAGATTGTGTTCAACTACCCCGGCACGGGATACATACTGTTCAGGGGGCTATCGACCCTGGACTACCCGCTGATACAGGGGGTGTTCATCATACTGGTCGCCACGCTCTTCCTAGCAAACTTCATCGTTGATTTCATCTACGCGCTGATAGACCCTAGGATCAGGCTCGGGTACGCACAGGCGTAGGGGTGGTGGGGGTGGCGGTACCCACGATCGTATGGGTCCTCCTCACGAACAGGAGGTTCGTAGTGGGGATAGCCCTGTTCCTAGCGGTTGTGCTCACCGGCGTCATAGGCCCGCTGCTCTACCCCGTGGACCCCCTATCGTTTGCAGGGCCCATGGAAACCCCGCCCTGCGAGAAGTACCCCCTGGGGACCGATACCTACGGTAGGGACGTCCTTGCGCAGCTCCTCGTCGGTACCCGCACATCCCTCTACGTAGGGTTCCTAACCGCCCTCATAGCAATGGCTATAGGCACGGTTATCGGGGCGGCAGCGGGTGTTAAGGGGGGTCTTGTCGACGAGGCGCTCATGGCGATCACAAACGTGACCCTCTCGATACCCTCGATACTCCTAGCAATCCTGATCGCTAGCTACCTCAAGGTGAGGAGCCTCGAGGTAGTCGCCGCGATCCTGGGGATCACGAGCTGGCCCTGGTACGCCAGGGCTATCCGCGCCCAGCTCCTCAGCCTTCGCGAGCGCGAGTTCATATACCTCTCACGGATGGCTGGGTACAGCGACCTGAGGCTAGCCTTCGAGGACCTGCTGCCCAACATAGCGACCTACATATTCATGGCGATGGTCCTGTTCATA
This sequence comes from Thermoprotei archaeon, assembly GCA_003661865.1. Taxonomy (GTDB): domain Archaea; phylum Thermoproteota; class Thermoprotei_A; order Sulfolobales; family Ignisphaeraceae; genus QMWT01. The sequence continues at coordinate 379 of QMWY01000081.1, read as the reverse complement.
AACGGCGGGATCCTCGGGGAGGCGGGCCTCAGCATCATAGGGCTGGGCCCGACGCAGGGCGTCTCGCTGGGCCTCATGCTCCAGTGGGCCACCCTTATGGAGGCGTTCCGCCGCGGGCTCTGGTGGTGGTTCGTCCCGCCCGGGGTGATGATCGTGGCGGCGACCTCCTCACTCATGATAGTCTCGACGGCTATGGACGAGGTGTTCAACCCGAGGCTCCGCGAGAGGGGGTGATCGCCTTGCCCAGCAGTGGGGTCGTGCTCGAGCTGCGCGATGCAGCTGCGTACTACAGGCAGCTCGTGGGCAGGTCCACGAGGATCATAAGGGCTGTGGACGGCGTGTCGCTCAAGGTCCTGGAGAACGAGGTTCTGGGTGTGGT
>QMWY01000080.1 GCA_003661865.1 Thermoprotei archaeon | reverse complement strand
CGCTACAGCACGTGGGTCCTGAAGAGCCTGGTGCCGAGGCTGCGCCTCCAGTACCTAGCCGCTAAGCTGCTCTACACAGCCCGCGCATCTCCTCTATCGAGGCTGCTCCCCATGCTTGGGAGCCGCGTAGCGGTCTACCCGGGGGAGTACGACGACCACGTCAGGCTCGTGGTCAGAGCCTTAGCTTCAGCCTCCTCTTCCTAACGAGGCTCGTTACGAGCCTCCAGAAGCGGGACTCCGTAACAAAGCGTGTTTCAAAGCCCTTCTCCTCAAGCCTCCTGATCACGGCGTCGTAGAGCTCATCGATGTTGCTACGCGTCAGCACCCCTCCGCTCACCTCCATGATCGCCTCGACCACGTCCTCGTTGCTGGGGAAGGGCCTTCGGCTCCTAGAAGCCGCCGCCCTCCTCCTAAGCTCCTCCTCGTACCTCAGCACCTCTTCGAGAACCTCGTCCGGAACCTCCTCGAGCTTCCTGAGAAGCTCCTCTGCCTTACCACCCATAGCCAGAGCACCTACTGCAGCTCGCGCCCTGAGCTATTAAGCATCACACGCTTCATTAATCCCCCTAACGCACTATCTACCGGGTAGCAGCTATTGGCGGAGCTGGAGAGCCTTCTCGAGATGCTCGAGGGGTTCGCTATCTACGGCGCCGATGAGGACGACCTCCTCGATAGGATCGCTAGGTACATCGGGGACTGCAGGAGGCTCGCCGTCCTCGGGAAGGAGCTGGGGGATGCCATGGCAAGATTCTGCAGGGGTTTCGAGATCATCGAGGGCGACCCCTCTATCGAGACCCTCAGGAGGGCCGTTGTCGATATGGGGAGGAGCCTGTTGTTCAGGTGGCGCTCCCCAGTGGAAGGGGTTGCATCACTGGTCCTCGTGCTCCACACGAAGCGCAACATCGATATGCTTAGCCGGGGGTGGGTGTAGTGCCCCACATATCCGTAAGGGTAGAGTCCGTAAAGGCCGAGAGATTCAGCTTCGAACCCGTCGCGATCATGCAGATGAACGTCTCGATGATGTTCAGCCAGGGTAAGAGGGAGGGGGATAGGTACGTGCTAAGCTACGTGGTGAAGCTCGACGTCAACCCCCCTATAGCCTCCATAAGCGTTAAGGGCAGCTGCACCGTGACCCCGGTTAACGCGAAGGAGGGTGAGGAGCTCGAGAAGCTGTTCAAGGAGAAGAAGGTGCCGAGCAACGTGGCGGGCTTCGTCTACAGCTACGTAATGGCTCTGGTGTCGCTGCTCGCCCGCGAGCTTGGGCTCCCAACGCCGTGTGTACCACCCTCGTCGCAGAGGCGGGAGTTCCGGGGTACCGAGTACCATGTCTAGCGTACGGTGTAAGGGATATATCCCTGTGGGAGAAAGTGGTAACAGCCCTGCACTCCGCCACCGCAGATAGAGTACGCAGGTGTTGACCGGGTGGCTCCGACCAATAGGCGCTTCATGGTAATAGCGCATAGGGGGGCCAGTCGCTACGAACCCGAGAACACCCTCAAAGCCGTCCTAAAGGCGATAGAGCTGGGAGCCGATGGTGTCGAGATAGACATAAGGTTCTCGGCGGAGGGGGTCCCCGTGGTTATACACGACAGCGACCTGAGAAGGGTGGCGGGGATCAGCAGGAGCGTAAGTGAGATGAGGCTTGAGGAGCTGAAGCGCGTCAGGGTGTTCGGGCGCGAGCCCATACCAACCCTCGAGGAGGTTATGGATGCCGTAGCGGGGCGCGTACTGCTCATACTCGACGTGAAGGACCCGGGACACGAGGATAGCATAGCTAAGATCCTCAGCTCGCGGGGCTACGAAAACGTCGTGGTAGCCTCGTTCCTGCCACGAGTTATCAGGAGGTTTAGGCAGCTGCTCCCCCGTGTAGCAACAGCGCTCTACACCTTCCGCAGGTCGACGGCCATAAGGGACGCGTCGTCGCTAGGCATAGACGTCCTGCTCCTACGCCACAACGTCGTAACCTCAGAGCTCGTCAGCAAGGCGCATAGGCTGGGTATAAAGGTGATCACATGGGTTGTCAACGACCTCGAGGAGGCGAGGCGCCAGCTAAGCTACGGCGTCGATGGTTTCTTCACGGATTTCCTCGAGATAAGGTCGGCGCTGCTTACAGGGGGCGTTAAGAGCTCAACGTTATAATTAGCCTGTTTGAGGTAGCGGGGCGGCACCAGCCTTATGCTTCAGAAGGTGTCCCTCCACGTCTCGACGCAGTCGCGTAGCGATAGCGATAGCCTAGACACGAGCCTCTCGAGCTCATGGCTCAGGTCGTTGAGCACCTCCTTCTGCGTATCAACAGCGTTGCGGTAGCTCTTGGTAACCGACAGGGTTCTGTGCACAGCGAGGGCGAGGGGGACGTATATCACGAGCGCCGCTAGCACGGCAACGGACACCACCTGCATAAGGGTTGCGGGCGGGCATACAGGGGCTACGCTACATACGGCGCTTAGGTACCTCCTCAACTCGTTTATTATCAGGTAGTACACGTAGCTCAGGGGCACGGCAACGCCTATCTCGACTGCTAGAAGCAGCTTCGATATCCTGCTGCTCCTCCGCAACCTATTCTCATACCTCTTGAGCCTGGCCCTAACCTCGCGTATGTTCTCATACACCGTGATGGCCTTCCTGAAGTCTTCGTCGGTAACCACCTTATCTATGCATGGAGGCGGCACCTCCTCAAGTTCAAGCCCAAGCTTAGAGAGTACAAGCTCTAGTAGACGTGTAGAGGTGAGCTCAACCTCATCAACATCGCTGCTATTCGTCATCTACGCGTAACCTCTGGAATGGGCCCTGGCCTCCGCCCACCGATGTGATCCTCTAGTAATAATGACTATATACTCTGCTCCCCTAGACATGTCGTATGGGATGATTGCTGCGGCCGTATCTGAGCGCCTCAATGCGCAGTGATGCAGGTGGTGGGCTTTAATGACCGTCAAGTGCTAAGCACCTTCTGGATTGCGCTTCTTATCCTCAGCCACGTGCTCCTGAGGTCCTCGGGCATCACCTTTACCCCGCTTACCACGGGCATGAAGTTGGTATCGCCGTTCCACCGCGGAACCACGTGTACATGTACGTGGTGCTCGATACCCGCGCCCGCGACCCTTCCTATGTTTATCCCTATGTTGAATCCGTGTGGGGAGTACTCTAGGCGTATAGCCTTCATTACTATACTTACTGTTCTCCACAGGTCCAGCATCTCCTCATTGCTTAGCAGCTCTATGGAGGGTACGTGCCTCTTGGGCGCGACCATTACGTGGGCGGTGTTGTAGGGGTAGAGGTTCAGCATGGCTATGCTGTGTCTAGACCTGTAGACTACGTAGTGCTTATCGTCATCACTGCTAAGGGCTTCGCAGAAGATGCACTTCTCGGGCTTCCCCGCGGAGCTCCTGATGTAGCTCATTCTCCAGGGGGCCCATAGTATCCCTCTGTACACCAATCCCCGCTACCCCGGGAGGTAGGTCTATTCCTCTCTACAGCCTCGTTCTGAGCAGTAACTCTAAAACCTTTAGGACTGGTAGGTCCCCAACGACGAGGTAGAGCGCCAGCGATACGGCGAGCATCGTCACCGTGGGTATGCCCCACGTAGCCAGCACGAAATCATCGGGGTTGAGAACCCCGTCGCTGACCATTCTCCTCAGCCTCTCCCTCCACACAGCATCGTCCTCTTCGATACCGAACATCGCCCTGCTCAGCACCCTGGGTACGTATAGGGGGTAGTAGAACCTAGTTCTAAGGAAGTCCGATACCCTCATAGGGCGCGCTGAGATCAGCAACAGGAACTTCCTCGACAGAGGTGCATTAACACTCCTCACAGCTTCAGGGCTTAGCAGGTTGGCCACCACATTCCTGAGCACGAGAGCTAGGCTCGCCACGCCGTAGTAGAGCAGGAGCGTAACTATCGGGGGCAGCACCCCCCGGAGCCATGGAAGCGCAGGGGGCTCGGGTAGGAGCACCGCTATGGCTATGGAGGCGAGCATATCGGCGCCCCCCACCGCGCCTAGGAAAGCCATTATGGCAACCACGCCCGCTATAGCGCCGGAGAACCCTAGGTACGCTACGCTAAGGCATGAGCTGAGGTAGCAGTAGCCGTCGATCGCCACGCCTATGATCAGCGCGGGTGCCCATAGCCTAACAGGGATCTCCCTGTACCTCCAGTCGTATAGCCCTGCAACCGCTAGTGTTACTAGGAGGACCGCTGCCCTTAGGTAGTCGAGCCACAAGTCTTTCGACCACTACGCTATCGCGAACGGTGCTTCTAAAACACATCTCTTTGGATTTGAATAGGTGTGCCGCGCGCCCAGCCCTACTCAGGGTCCCTGATACCCTCGTCCGTTATCACGAACACGGTCTCGCTCTCCGGCAGGTGGGGCGCGTCGACTATGCGTGCTATCCTCCTGCTTCCGCGGCTCTTCTTCAGGTACACCCTCACACCTGGTGTGTGGTAGAGCACGTGGCCTCCCACAGCCATGGTCGGGTCTCCGTAGAACACGTCGGGCCTAGCCATTACCTGGTTCGTTATGACCACAGCTACGTTGAACAGCTCTGCGAGGGATGCCAGCTGGTGGAGGTGCTTGTTCAGCTTCTGCTGCCTTGCAGCTAGGTTCTCCCTACCCGGGTACTCGGCCCTGAAGTGCCCTGTTACCGAGTCCACGACCACGAGCCCTATGTTCTCCTTGGCTATTATGTTCTGGAGCTCCTCGACGATCGCCATCTGGTGGTCGCTGCTAACAGCCCTTACGTAGAGTATGTTCTCCATCACCTGGTCCGGGTCGAGCCCCAGGGTCCGCGCCATAGCCTCGATCCTCTCCCACCTGAAGGTCCCCTCGGTATCTATGTACACAGCCTTCTTACCCAGCCCACCCTTCTCGGGCGGCAGCTGTACGTTTACGGATAGCTGGTGGCATATCTGGGTCTTGCCGCTGCCGAACTCCCCGAAGAACTCCGTCATGTTCTTGACCTCGACACCGCCGCCCAGCAGGTTGTCCAAGTTGCGGCTCCCCGTAGTTATCTTGGGCAGGGACATGCGCTCCTTCTTCAGCTCCAGCGCTGTTTTGAACCCCAGGTTCAGCGCACTCCTAGCCGCGTTGATCATGCGCTGCACGGTGGTTATGGGCATGCCCAGGATCTGGCTGAGCTCAGAGGCGTTGGCGACCGCTAGGGCCTCAACCGTGCCTATGCCGGCGTCCCGCAGCTTCCTAACTATGGTGCTGGATAGGCCCAGCTCCTCTAGGGAGCTCGGTCTCCTACGCTGTTCAGACATGGCTACCACTACCTCTGTATATGGGTTGGGCATAGGAGGCTACTTATCCCCTCCTGCACATACCCGAAAGTTTCGGTTTGGTAGAGGCTCTAATAAGCGCAGATGCTTTTTACGCGTGACCCCACCACCTCCTGGGTGAACGCCTCTGCGAATCCTGCTGATCCACGCGAAGAGCTTCAGCTACAAGACCACCAAGAGGGCCTTAAAGGAGGCGGAGGAGGTTCAGCCAGATTCGGGCGGGTCCTACGAGAACGTGCTGGTAGCATTCACAACGGTTGAGGAGCAGGACAAGGAGTCACCACAGGAGGTTGCTAGGCGTGCAGCTGAGGAGATATCGGGTGTTGCTAGCAGGCTTGGGGTGGACACGGTTGTCCTCTACCCCTACGCCCACCTCTCACCATCGCTAGCACCGCCCAGCGTGGCTATGGAGGTGCTGCGGGCTGTTGAGCACGAGCTTAGTAGCAGGGGCTACAGGGTGCACCGGGCTCCCTTCGGGTGGTACAAGGAGTTTGAGCTTAGGTGCTACGGACACCCCCTAGCCGAGCTATCGCGCCACATAGCCCCCACCGTCACCGTGGAGAAAGAGGTTCTGCTGTATAAACGGGGCGCCGGTATAGAACGCGTGGGCAAGCCCGGTGAGCTCACGGGTCCTGCCAGGGCGCTCGCCTCGCTAGAGCTGGGGGCTGAGGTGAGGGTGGCTAGGGGCGTTGAGGACTACATGAAGAGGTTCGGGGTTGTTCCAGCGGCGCCGGGG
>QMWY01000079.1 GCA_003661865.1 Thermoprotei archaeon | reverse complement strand
TTCCATGGCTGCTATATGGGCTAGGGATACCAGCCATAGCCTAGAGTTCCCGCTGATCATTGTGTATAGCAAGGGTAATGTAACGGACTATAGGGCTAGGGAGGATAACCTAGTGGTAGAGGTGGTGAATGCATCGCCAGCGCCGCTGAGGCAGTATATCGAGGATGGAGCCGCACCGATCTACGATGCCCACGGAAGGTTGATAGATGTTCTGTTTAGAGATGCCTACTGCCCAACGTGCATAAACAGGAGAACCCTACCCCTAGCTATAGTTAGGATAGATGGGCTTGACTACCTGGTGAGCTTCAGGGACCCAGACACCTTGAAAAGAGTGGTCCTCTCGATGAGGCCTATCGCACCGACTGCCGATACCATACACATGTATGTAGTGCATAGCTATGGTAATGGGAGTCTCGTAGTGGCTACCGTGAATAGGTCTATGCTTAGGTATCTAGGCGATGGGTACTGGCTCCTGGTCCTACCCAGAATGGACGTGATCACGTTCTCATCAAGGCTCGTTGCTGAGATCACGGGCAGGTTCGTAGGTGCTAGGGCCCTACATGCGAAAATATATGTGGTGTTTACGGGCGATGGTTACAGGGTTGTAGAGAGGCTATGCATAAACCCCTTGGAGACATGCGTACCCCGGGTTACGAGCAGTATCCTACGTATCCTTAGAGACTCGGGTGTGCGCGAAGCGGTCATAACGTTCCTCGAAGGAAACGTGATCGCGATTGATGTTGTTGCCCCTAGAGGGCTGGCTGTTGAGGAGCTCGCTGATAGGCTCCTCGGTGTAGCCAAGAGTTACAGGGTCGTTGTGGTTGAGAGGCTTAGCCTAGGGCTACCCTCATACTTTGAGGCTTCATGCCTCTACGAGGCTCTGAGGAGGGTCCCGTGCTTCATCAGCGCAGGGGAGTCGTTCTACGGCATCGATCTCTGGCTAAACATCACATGCATCGAAAACATTGCGAAGGCTAGCAACAGGAGCTTCGATGATGCGCTCAGCGAAGTGATCAACAGTTTGAAAGCCCTAGACCCCATGATAAGGCGATACCTACCAAGCCAAGACATCGTTGTAGTGGTAGCTCAGCCTCCATCACCATCCATAGACCTACCCACGAGAATTAAACCGATTAAAAATAGTTGACAGCAAAATACAGGTTTAATGCCTCGTAAGCAACGCATCAGATCCTACTGTTAGACCTGGGCTTGTAATTGCGGACAACAAGCTGTTGAGGCTAGTAACCTATGAGCCTAAGATACCTGAAAGCGCTCCCAAGCCCAGGTACCTAGAGAACCTGATGACCATAGCTGATAACTTGGCTAACTACTTCAGGTTAGTATTAAGGAACAGCCCTAGGAGGTTTAGAGAGGAGCTGAAGAGGTTCGAAAAGTAGGTCGCCGTCTCATCGAGAGCCTGCGGTTCAACCCCTCTTCACCGCAGGGCCTCAACGGCGGCTCCACTGGTATAATTACGCTCTGAGAACTCTATAAAACCTGTCCATAGCTAGCCCCGAAGCACCCTCTGCATATTCAACAATGCATATACTTAAAAATAGGATAGAGAGATGTAGAACTGGGATGACCATCTGTTACAAACCACCACTTAGACTACTACATCATTATCGCATAGACCTAGCACCTGTCAAAAGGTTTTCATGTTCTAAACCCTGCAATTACGTGTTCTAAGGATTAGCGCTTTACGCCACGTCGCCTAATGTGTCTACCCGGAGCAGCGTTGCAGAGAGGGGTAGCGGTTCTTCTCGCTGTAGCGGTTTTCGTAGCCCTGCTACTCCTCTTAATAGGTAGAGGTGGGCACGGCATTGTTATGGTTAGCATCAGCTATGATGTTGTTGATGATCCGGGGCTCAAGGACTTGGTTAGGGAGCTTATTAGGCTACGCCTCTCGAGCAAGCTAGGCTCTACAGGCGAAGGCGTTGATTGGCTACGGACCGACATAGCTATCCTGAGGATAACCGTGATGATAGTTAACTACGGCGATGAACCCCTTTACTACGTAACCAATGCATTCTGCGAGGTTCTCTACGCCGCTTCTCCTCGTCTCCGTAGGTTCAGTCCCCTTGTGTGGAGGGTTAACAGCCCTGTTGCCCTACCCCTGTTCTGTGCTGAGGAGGGCCATGTATACCCCTTACCGGTGGCGTGTACAGCAGATCTAAGGTACGAGGTCGTGCCTCCAAGGGCGTGTATCGCCAACGAGTACTTCTTCATAGTTACAAAGCCTTTCAGAGGTGCAGTAGTGGCTACTGCAAGGGTATGCACAAGACCTTTCAGCAATGAGTGCAGGGCGGTTAAGGGACGTGTAGATGTATCTGTAGGCTAGCTATGTAGATGGATGCGGCCTGAGCATCGTCACGAAGTCTGAGGCTTGTCAGCGTTTACACTATCTCGGAAACCCATTGGTTTCCATACCCTGGAGCTGTTGATAGGATGAGTAAAAAGGTGTTGCAGAGAAATGGTTCCGTTACTTCACCTGCTCCCAGAGGGGTTCTAGGAACCGCTTCTTGTCCTCCCCTAGCACGATGGGTTTGATCCCTGCTATGTGGCAGAAGTGCACAAGCTCCTTCACGCGGTTGCCGGGTACTCCGTGTATGTGGTTCGCTGGGAAGACGTTGATGAACTCTTCGTAGCTAGCCTTCAGCTTCACGTACATGTGCGGCCACGTCGGGTTGGTCTGCTCCTTCAGCCTCTTCTTCTCCTCCTCGGGTAGGTCTAGGGACTCGCCCCTCACGATCACCATGTAGAGCTTGTCATCCCTGATCCCCAGCCTCGCAAAGGTCATCTCTCCGGGCGCGGCGTCGAACTCCACCGAGGCTCCGCCGCTCGGGAAGTACATCTCTATGGCTGGCCACAGGGTGATCTTCTTGAAGTTCTCCTTGGGGTCTAGGCTGAACGCCGCGTAGTAGCTGGAGTGGTTGCCGGAGTTTGCGAAGATCCAGATGTCCTTCTCCGGGACGTAGAGCCTCACATCGGCGAAGAGCACGGGTAGCCCTCCGCTTACGTACTTCAGTATCTGCATCGTTAGGGCTCCTAGGGAGTCGGCCTCGGTTGCGCATACGAAGGGCTCCTTACGCCCGTTCCAGTCGTAGGGGTCGTTCATGATCATCTCAGCAACGTCAGTTATGATCACGTGCTCTGTGAGGTCGCGCTGCCCTTTGATGCCGCAGAAGTCGAAGCCCCACTCCTCATTGACCTTCTTCATCGCTAGGTACAGCCTGAGCTGCGTCTTCAGCTTCTCGGGTGTGAGCATCTTACCATCGTACTTTATCCTATCGCCTAGGAGCTCCGATAGCCACCTGAACCCCTTCTCAACCTCCTCCTCAGGGACCTTCTCCATCTCCTTCACTAGCCACAGCTGGTCGATCTGGTACACCGTTACCCCGAAGGTCTTCTGGATCGGTATCATGTGGAAGTACCCGGTCTCCATACCCATGGAGTGCCCGCCGTACATCCCGTATACCTGTCCCCTCAGCGAGGCGTAGGCCTCGGCTGCGTAGACCCACTTGATGATCTCGTCCTGTATCTTCGGATCGTCCAAGTCCCCTATGATCCTATAGGTCCTCAGCCCCGCCTGCCTAAGAGCGCCATCGGTCGCCAGGAGCCCTACGTTGCCCGGGTACTCACCCTCGTTGTTCGACACGTTTAGAATGGGCTTGTCCTTACCAACGATGTTTACCAGGGGCCACACGAGGTAGGGGTAGTCCCATATGTAGTAGAGCAGTATCAGCACCCTAACACCGTGCTTCAGGAAGTACTCCCCAACCTCCTTCGAATCCTTTATAGACGATATGACCTTGGGTGCCGTAACCACCTCGGGGCTAGAGCCATCGAGGTACTTAACCCTGTCCTTGATGAGCTTCTCGAGCTTGTGTATCTGCTCCATACACCGTGGCTCCAGCCTCTCCATAACGCTCCTACGCTCATCGCCCAGCATTGCTATGCCTATAGGAACCAGCTTCAAGCCTACACCACCCAGCTACGCATATAACACGGGCTTCACTTAACAGATGAGTCTGTCCATAATTAAGCCTTACAGCAATTACCCAGCTTGAGACCTAAGCAGGCGAGATACGCGTACTACGGCGGGGATACTATGGTTAGGGTAAGGGCCTCACCCACCTTCTGGTAAGGGCTGCTCTCTGAAGACCTTGCTACAAGATTCACAGAGAAGATGGGTTGGCCGTTACGCCCATAGCGGATGGTGGGTAGTGTGGCGAGAAGCTTAGAAGTGAATGGAAACGTGGATACGTAAAAAGGATTGTTTTACCCTAACACATCTTAGCTGCATGGGAACGAGTAGTAGCCCGGTGCGTGTAGCTGTGGGTGATCGGGTGTTAGCTTAGCCGCTAGCTTGAGGAGCTCCGTTGGTGGTATGGCGAAGTGGTCTAGGTACAGCGAGTAGGTCGCGTTGCACGGCATGACCTTGTACGTCGGGGTGTTAATCACAGCCTTCTCAGGCAGCTTCATCATACCGGTCTTTATGTAGTACCCAGCCCACACACCCCAGTAGCCCATGGTGAACGGGTGCTGCTGTATCGTCAGGGCTACGTAGCCCTTAGCGATCATATCGACCCACTCCTTCACCTGCGCATCGAAGCCCAGTACGTAGACGTCCTTACCGGGCTGGATCTTGTTGTCCTGCAGAGCCTTCACAATAGCCATTGCCTGTAGCAGGTTGGTGGCGAAGTAGGCCGTGACCTTCTTGCCGTACTTCGGTATTATAGCGCTCGCCTTGGCGTAGCACTCGGGTAGCAGGTCTGGGTTCACCTCGACCTCCTCGATCACCTTTGCCTTACCCGCCTCGATGTAGGGCTTGAGGGCCTCCATGAAGCCCTCATACCTCAGGTAGGAGGTCGGTATTCCCGGCAGCCCCTTGAATATTATGATATTCCACGGTGTTGGAACGCCCCTCTGCTCCAGCCACTTGAGGAACGCCTCAGCCTCGATCCTAGCAGCCCACTTGTTATCAGTGCCTAGGTACAGGTCCCTAGCGGTCTGGTCAGGCAGGTCCCTATCGACCAGTATCACTATTGTTCCGGACTTCCTCAGCTGCTTAACCAGGTCCTGCACAGCATCAGAGATCGTGCCTATGACCGCTATGTCGGGCTTGAGCGTTAGGGCCTGCTGGAGCTGAGCAACCTGCTTATCTAGAGTTGTGGCGTCGAACCTCTTGTACTCAACATCTATGCCCAGCATCCTCAGCTCCGAGACCGCCCTCTCAACGCCCTCAACGACTATGTCCCACCACATGTTGGCAGGCGCTGGGTCGAAGAAGAACACCTTGAGCTTCTTTATCTTCGGCGCAGTGCCCGCAGCGGCGGTAACGGTCTTGAGCACTGTCTTCTCAATGGTCTTGGTAACCGTCTGGCCCTTGCCCGCCACCGTCGTGGTAACGGTTATAGGCTTAGTGACGGTCACTGTTGTGGGAGGCTTGGCTGCGAAGTAGGCTGTGGTTGCAGCGAGTATTATGACCAGTACTATAAGTACGCCGCTTACTACCTTCCAATCCGCCAATCCACGTCACCCAAGCACGTTTATCTATTCGAGGGTAGAGTAGTTTAAGGGGTTACTAATAAACCTTGTTGAGCGGTAGCATCCGGGCTATAAACCAATATATAAGGATCCCCCGGCTAAACAACCCCTTTGGATGGGGTGTTCAGAGCCATGGGTGCAGAGGCTAGACCCGTATCAACGGGTAGCACCACCTCATCTGGAGGCGGTGAGGTCCTGCTTCTCGCAAAGGATATCGTGAAGAGGTTCCCCGGCGTCGTAGCCGTCAACCACGTTACTTACGACTTGAGGGCAGGCGAGGTCCACGGTCTCCTAGGGCAGAACGGTGCTGGTAAGTCAACGCTTCTCAAGATCCTCTACGGGATCCACAGGCCCGATGAGGGCGAGCTCTACGTATATGGCGAGAAGGTGATGTTCAAGAGTCCGAGGGATGCGAGGGAGCGCGGCATCATACTTGTGCACCAGGAGGTTACGCTCATGCCACACCTAACAGCTCTTGAGAACATATCGCTCCTAGGCTTCATGTGGAAGAAGTGG
>QMWY01000078.1 GCA_003661865.1 Thermoprotei archaeon | reverse complement strand
GGATTAGCAGGATTGTCCTTGCAAAAGCTTTCACTAAGTATGGATGGCTACTAGCGATATACAACGCCTTGGGCAAGGTGGAGGGAGATACGCTAATCATCTACTATAACAGCGAGGAGCCTAGGTGGACAGCATCTTCGCTAATACATGAGGTTACCCATATCGCGCTAGATATCAATCGTAAGGACATGCTAGATACGATAATCGATGAGGTTCTAGCCTATACTGCTAGCTTCAAATCCGGATACCAAGACCTATACCTCAAAGGAACTAAGCAAGCTATAGAGATCCTATCAAGCTGTAGGAATCCATACAACACCTACGAGCTCGTAAACATCATCATACCGAGGATTCTAGCACATAGACTAACGAGATACAGCTACACATACCTCGTTAAGCAGGTAATGAGGGAACCTAAAGCGGTGTTCAGTATATGGCTAGAAACGAGCCCTGAGGAGAGCGAGATTAAAGCTCTTGCAATAGCACTCAAAGATACAGGGCTAGACATAGGGCGCAGCACGCTGGAGAAAGGTTGTAGAGAAGAACAAGAGACCCCAGATAGCTTCAATAGGTATAGCTACGAATTCGAAGGAGTAGACAGAAACTTCCTAAAGATGATAGAGCTCCTAAACGAAGCCGCTAGAAACAAACAGAAGGCGTACGATATACTCAAGCCGTGGTGGAACGAATTAAAAGAGATAAAGTACGAGCTAGAGGCGTACCTAGAATTCGTCTCATGATAAAGAACCAAAAACTTTCACCGTTCAACACAAATCTTATGCTAAATAGCTTAAATTGCATCGGTTCTAGAGAAATACAGCGGTTTTATCCCTCCGGGTGATAATACTTACTCGGTGCTATAGCATGCCGGATCCTTCTCATCAAAAAGATCCCAAGGTCTTGAGTGCTGACGCCTTTTCTAGGTGCCGACCAACCCCCTAGACGAGGGGACGCACCCTCCTCGCTGCTACCAGCGCTATAGGTGCTGCCATAAGCACCACTGCAGATGCTGCTAGGAACGCTACGGAGGGTGGGAACGCCATGAGTAGTCCTCCAGTTACTATAGGTCCAAGAGCTTGGCCCACATCCTTTATGGTCTCCATTGCTCCTAGCGCCGCGCCCCGAGCGCTGCTACTGACTATTGATGCCGCTACCAGGTGGTAGCTAGGCGATGCTGCGAGCGCTGCGAGGCCTGCAGCAGCTATCAGCGCCCCTGCGACTACTGTTCTCCCAGGCCCCGCGCGGTCATAGAGCCTGCCTCCGTAGGGCTTAACCAGGGCCATGATCCCTAGCTTCATGCTTAGCACCGCCCCTATTAGCCACGTAGCCATGCCCATCGCCTTCAGGTGTATCGGGAGGAAGGTCTCTATGCTCTGCAGGGCGAAGTACACCGCGGCCATAGCGGTGCCTACTGCTAGCACATGGGGGTTCAGAGGAGCTTCTGAGAGGCTACGCACAGCACTCGGAGCTCCATGCCTAGGCCTAGGCAGTGGTGGCACGGTGGTGAGGGTTATGAAAGCGGCCACACCTACGGCAGCACAGAAGAGGTAGGCGCCTCGAAAGGAGTAGAATGATATGAATAGACCTGCTGAGAAGGGCGCTATGAGCCTCCCCACGAGCGTGGCCGACGATAGGAGCCCCATAGCCTCGCCCCTACGTTCGGCATAGGCATCGGCCACCGCTGCAGCGGCTACTGGTGTGAACACAGCGGTGGCTACGCCGTGGTATACACGAACCGCTATCAGTTGAAGAGGGTTCGTGACTAGGAGGTATAGGAAGGGTGCTGATGCGATGAAAAAGCCTGATGCTATGAGGAGAGCCTTCCTACCATAGACATCTGAAAGTGTACCAGCTACTACGTTAACCACTATACCCGTAATCGTCGAGGCGGCTGCTATGATCCCTATCTCCCCCTGGACCCGCGCCTAGCTCCTTGGCGAAGAGAGGCAGCGTTGGCGATTTAGAGGCTGTGGAGCTGAGTATAGCTAGGAACCCTGCTACAGATAGCGCCAGCAGGAGCTTGCGCATAGCACATTATTCCTTGAGCAGCTTCTTGAGGTATCTAAGCCTTTCACTCCTGCTCATGGAGGCGAGCTCCTCCCGGTGCTTCTCCTCTAGATCCCTGAGCTTGTAGTAGGCATAGATCGCGTCCCATATCTTGAATCCGAGCTCCAGCGTCTCATAATCATCCCTGGTTACGAGCCTCAGCCCGCTAAACAATGCCTTTATGCCGCGCGCCTCAGGCACCTTATCGATCTCGCCCTCTATGTCAGCAGCATGCACAAGCTCCGCGATCTTCTTAACGTAGGGGTCCTCGATCGAGTACTTCTCGACGATTACCTCAAATGTGCACTTACCATCCCTATGGCCAAGCTCAACCCCCTTTATATCGAACGGAGTTCCATACTCGGGTCTAAGCTCCTGCTCAGGCCAGTCTATGAATACGAACTCAGCTTGGGGATCGATGAACCTCTTTATGAGCCACGCCGATGCCGTTCTATCTACATGGGGGAAGCTACGAGTAACCCACTTCAAAGCCGCACCTCCTCACACCGTGTACAGCACCTGATGCAGTAATTACGTGATCGCCTACCTAAACAGCGGATTCAGCCAGGCCCTTCGACCTAACTCATCCACAACCTCTATTCTTGCATAGCTATCCCAGTCCAGACCCATAACCCTTACCCACTCGATCCACCTACCACGGCTACGCAGCTCCACCCTTACCCCACTTATCCTTACATAGAGCTTTGTAAACGTGCCCTCGTGCTCCGCCTCAAGCTCGACATCGCCATATCTACTCAGCATGGCTAAGGCCCTGTTCCTATCCCTGTAGATCCACTCGACTACATCGCTGTCCACCGAGAACCCCTTTCCATTGCGCGAGATCAGGTATATCCTTCTAGCCCCCCTTAGAGCAACCTCAAAACTGCTATCGCTTAGGTCGGCCTCTATCACATCGGGTCCTGTAGAGGAGTAGAACCTGCCCTCCTTCAGAGCCCTCAGCACCTCATCGGTACTCAGCTCCCTTAGACACAGCACCACCCACCCTCCATCAGCATCTATCGGGGGTATCGTGTACCTGTGCGCATCGTCAACAGCTACACCCCATACCCTAACACCCTTGGATAGAAGGGCATCCCAATGCGCAACTGCGTAGCCCTTAGATACCTCAACCTCACACCCCGTGTTGAAGATCTCGATCGCTGAGTAGCCCTTCAAGGATAGGAGGTCGCTGACCGTTAACCCTGACCAGTGGGGATGCGCAACCACAACCACACCACTGCTACTCCTGGCGAAGTCTACGACCTCTTGGGGATCCTTCATCCTTAGGACGGCCTCGTCCTCTACCCCCAGGATGACGAGGTGATAGGGCTCGCCAAGCAGCCCTCTGTCGCGCGCCAGCTCGGCTCCCGGAATTACCAGGGGCTCCTTAACACGTATCCTCGTGATCCTCTCATGATCGGTCAGCGCCACGACCCCATAGCCTCTGCTAGCGTAGTACTCAACAACCCTCTGGGGCTCTAACAAGCCATCTGACTCCGTTGAATGCGCATGGAGCACTGCCCTTACAAAGGCGCATTTATCGCGGCTCAGCCTCAACGACTCCCGCCCCGCAAGACCCAGGGAGATGAGGCGAAGTCCTAGGTTATAACCCCGGCTATGATAAGCTCTAAGGGGGTGCTATGGAGGTTCCGCTAGTCCTTAAGGTATCAGGGCGCATAATAAATCCCGATAACCCCGAGCTCGTATCCATGTACGCTGAGGTCCTTAGGAAGGCGCGTAAGGCGGGTCTAAGGATAGCTGTTGTGGTGGGCGGGGGTCCCCATGCACGGAGGTACATAGACTGCGCCACAAGGACCGGTGTGGGAAAGGCGGGGGCCGATATCATTGGTATCGAGGTTGCGCGCCTCAACGCACTCCTCCTAGCACTCACGATCGGAGGAGATGCGTATTTACCTATACCGCGAAGCATCGACGAACTCCTGAGGGCTTGGGCTAGCGGAAAGGTAGTTGTTATGGGCGGGCTTCAGCCCGGCCAGTCAACAGCGGGTACCGCAGCCGTGGTTGCCGAGATCCTCGGTGCAAAGCGCCTGCTATACGCGACTGAGGTGGATGGCATATACGATAAGGACCCCGCTAAACACCCTGATGCCCGAAGACTTGAGAGAGTTCCGCTGAGTGAGCTCAGGCGCTATATAGAACAGGAGTTCTTACCGGGTCACTACGAGCTCTTGGACCCCATAGCCCTGGGGATCCTGAAGCGCTCAGGCATAGATGTGGTAGTGTTCAACGGAACCTCGCGTCAGAAGCTCGAAAGAGCTCTTCGAGGTGAAGACGTGGGCACCATTGTCATTCCAGAGTAGCCAGGCGGGCCCAAAGGTTTTTGACTCTTAATACGCCTCTGGGCTTTGGGTAGAGTTAGTCCATGCAGCTGATAGGGTGGAGAAAGCTCGTAGAGGTCGTGAGGCGGGCTGATGCTGTGCTAGAGGTACTGGACGCTAGGGATCCGCTATCGACGCAGAGCCGTAGGCTGGAGTCCGTGGTGAGGAGGGAGGGGAGGGCGCTACTACTGGTGCTAAACAAGGCGGACCTAGTTCCACTCTGGGTATCGAAGGGCTGGGCCGCGTACTTCAGATCCCGTGGGTACCGCGCCGTGTTCGTGTCCGCCACCAAGAGGTACGGTACGAGGATGCTTAGAAGAGCGATCAGAGACCTCGTACCCGTCAAGCCTGCTGTGCTAGCGGTTGTTGGGTACCCCAAGGTCGGGAAGTCATCGATAATAAACGTGTTGAAGGGCAAGTACTCGGCACAGACAAGCCCTTACCCCGGCTCTCCAGGTTACACCAAGGTGTCTCAGCTGTACAGGATAGGTGAGGATCTGTACCTGATCGATACGCCCGGTGTCATACCCGTAGAGGGGGGCGAGCTTGAGGCTGTTATAAGGGGAGGACCTGTCGAGAGCATACGTGAGCCCGTCACCGTTGCTAGTAAGCTTATAGAGAGGATCCTGAGGTACGTGCCCCGGGCGTTTGAGGAGGCGTACGGCATAGCGTCGAGGGACCCCATAGAGATAATGAGTGAACTCGCTAGGAGAAGGGGGTGGTTCTACCGGAAGACGGGCGAGCCCCTGATCGAGGAGGCGGCGCGCACGATCATAAGGGATTTCCACAACGGGAAGATCCCGTACTACGTACCGCCACCCTCAACACTCGGAAGCACCTACTGAACGCGCCACCTTCCTAACAGCCCGCTCCAGCTCATCACCACCAAGCCCTAGTCTAAGACCGGCCCTGTAAACATCATCTATGCACACCACCCCTTCCTTGTCAGCCCTCTGAACTTCATGGAGGAGCCTAGAGACCTTATCAGAGAAGCTCATGGTGCTTAGTATCGCTGTGTCTAGAGGCTCTGAGTCCATACGCGCCTTGAGCACCACCTCAACAATCTTGTTTAGCCTATCAGGAACCCCTACCACACTACCCCATAGCTCAAGCCTTCTTCGGAAAGCCTCTATACCACGCCTCTCAAACTCCTCGAGGAGGTATATAGCGTAGGTTGCGTAGGGCCTCACGAACTCTTTATCTATAACCCCTCCAAGGGCAAAGGCATCCGCCTCGGTAAGCTCCCCCGGCTCCAGGGGTTTAGGCGCATATGGATCAAGCACCACAACCCTCCTAACCCCCCAACGCTTTAGGAGCTGGGATGCTGTGCACTCAGCAAATACTACACGGCTATGCAGCCCGGCCCTAGACGCCCAGCGAGTGACCTCCGGAGGCGTAGGGGCTAGGGCTAGCATATCATCAAACAGGTAGTTCCTTACCACCGATAACAGTACCAGCAGCTGCTTGAAGAACTCCCTCTTCTCACTCTCACTCATAACCTCCCACATGAGCATATCTATGACGATCTTGGGGGTCCTAGGCCTGATCCTTTCAAGAAGCTCCGCAACATCGTTACCACCGATCCGCCCAACGAGCCTCGCCGCACCTCGTAACCCCGCTCCACGCCCAGCAAGAACAGTTACGCCCTTGTACAGCGCTATGGGAGCGCCTCTGCACTCAGAGAATACTAGTCCTACGCGGCGAAGC
>QMWY01000077.1 GCA_003661865.1 Thermoprotei archaeon | reverse complement strand
TACTGGAGCCTCCAGCCCGCCTACATACACGGGCTATGAGGACGGTTATGCAGAGCGATGAGATAGCCTACGGTCACACCAGCTCCTCAGCGGCGTGGCTCGCTTTCAAGCTCGGCAAGTACATTGGGAAGCCTGAGGAGAGTACGGAGGCGATAAAGCTACCTAAGAGCCTCGAGTTCTTCAAGGACTACGCCGTCAGCACAGCGGTCATACTGGGCCTCATAATGATAATAGCGTCGATCATAGGCTGGTTCATAAACCCCGCCAAGGTCCAGGAGCTAGCTGGGGACCTCAACCCGATCGTGTGGGCGTTCATAAGGGGATCTACTTCGCAATAACCATAGTCGTGCTGCTGACCGGGGTAAGGATGTTCATAGCGGAGATAGTCCCTGCATTCAGAGGCATCGCCCAGAAGGTCATACCCGGTGCTAGGCCAGCCCTCGACTGCCCCGTCGTGTTCCCGAGGGCCCCAACGGCGGTGATCATAGGGTTCGTAAGCGGCTTAGTAGTGTTCCTCATATTCATGGGGATATTCATAGCCACGGGCTTCGCCGTAATAGTCCTGCCAATGATCATGCTGTTCTTCCCGGGCGGCGCAGCCGCCGTATTCGGAAACGCCTCTGGCGGGTGGAAAGGGGCTGTGCTGGGAGGCGTGATCAACGGGGCGGTGCTGGCGATCGGGCAGGCGGTTACGCTACCCGCCCTCACATACGGGCCCGAGCTAGCGACCCTAGCAGACCCAGACTGGTACATAATAATATGGCTCCTCAAAGCACTCCTAGGGCCATTCCTGGGTGGCTCCTGAAGAACGGTGTTTTAGTCTAGATATGCGTTTTACACCTCCCAAACACAATCCCTGCGTGGGGACCCGCCTTGCCGGGGTACAGGTACAAGCTTGATAGACCCCTCAAGGTATTGACGGTCTGTGGCGTTGGGTAGGGGAGCTCACTCATAATGAAGATGTTCGTCGAGGATGTGTTGAAGGAGCTAGGGATCCCGGCAAGGGTCGAGGCGACGGAGATCCTCACGGCCAAGGCGGCAGGGGCAGACATGATCGTGGCATCCGTGATACACGAATCCGAGCTGCGCGGAGCGGCGAAGATAGTGATAGGGCTGAACAACCTGGTAGACAAGAAGGAGATGAGGGAGAAGATAACGAAGGCGCTGCTGGAGCAGGGCTGGATAGAGCCTGTGTAGGAGGACTGGGGAAAAAAGAGGGAGGTTGCAGCAAGCTTTAGCTCAGATACCCTAGCTCCTTTAAGATAGGCATGAGCTTCTGCTTAAGCTCCTCTCGGTCGAGTATGTTTTTGAGTAACACAACCCTTGTGCCCCTACCCTTAAGCTGCTGCTCGAAGTCTACGCTAGCCACTATTATATCGACATCGGGGCCTGTGCTTAGGCTCGATATGTTAGTCGCTATGACCTCAGCAGGGACCTTCAACTCGCTCAGAACCCTCTCAACATTACTCTTTATCAAGAACACCGTTCCCATACCCATACCGCACACAGCTACTATCTTCAGGGGCTTTTTCAAGTATCCCACCTCCGCATACTAGAACTAGTTCGGCTCTGGGAATTAAGCTGTGTAAAACTGTGGTGTTATAGGGTACTATACGGGCATATGCTTTACACTTATTACTAAACAATTCATACAGTATATTGACAAGAGTCTAGACGGGTGTTCTCCGTGAGCGTATGGTGGACAGTGCTAAAGGTATTCACAGATATACTGTCAATACCCTCGCTAACCATAGCGATCATAGCAGCCATAGGGCTCATAGCGCTGAAGAAATCCTGGTCCGACGTGTTCTCAGGGTTTATGAGGGTCTTCATAGCCCTGCTCATAGTAGTGGCCGGCGCCCTAACTGTCGTGAACGCCCTAACGCCTCTGAATGACCTGTTCGTAACGACATTCGGCTTCCGCGGAGTCTACACACTCGAAGAGGTTACAACCGCTTCTGCCATAGCTAAGGGCTTGGGTATGGAGATAGGCGCGATCTACGGGCTGGGCTTCATACTTCACGTAATTATAGTGAGGCTCATACCTGGCAAGAGACCTGGTATACGCCAGCTCTACCTAACGGGTCACGTGATGTGGACTATGGCCGGCGCCATAGCCCTAGTGCTTCAGATCTGGGGAATCAGGGGCTGGGGCGCAGTTGCAATAGGTACAGTCATGCTAGCGTTTTACCTCACCGTGGCACCGCTAATGGTATGGCCCTTTGTAAAGCCTATAACGAAGGGGCAGTGGAGCATAGGGCATACCCAGTCCTTTGGCCTCTTCCTCTTCGCAGGTATAGTGGCTAAGGGTATTGATCTGATAACTGGGGGAAGGGCGAGGAAGTGGAGAGCTGAGGAGCTGTCGATACCCCAGCAGATAGCGTTCATAAAGCAGCCCGGCATAATATCGGCGCTGATAATGATTGTTGTGTTCCTAGTCCCGGTAATAGTGCTTGGACCCGGCGTTGTTGAGGCTAAGTTCAGCGGTGGGAAGAACTACATAGTCTGGGCGATCCAGCAGGGAGCGATGTTCGCCGCCGGTGTAGAGGTCATACTCTTTGGCGTGAGGACGTTCCTCGGCGAGATAATACCCGCCTTCCAGGGGATTAGCGAGCGGGTGATCCCAGGTGCCGTACCCGCTCTAGACGTACCCACGATCTATCCGTTCAGACCCACCGCGATGATGCTGGGCGTGGTAATGCACGTGATAGTGACGATATTCGCGACTATGCTTCAAGCTATGACGGGCTCACCAATGGTGATCCTGCCCAACGCCATATACATGTTCTTCGTTGGCGCAACAACGGGTATCATAGCGGATGAGTGGGGCGGGATACCGGGGGTCATAGTGGCGAGCATACTATCAGGGTTCTGGTACATGTACCTACCGATATGGGCCTACCCATTCCTCGGGCTCGAGAAGCTGGGGCTGACGGGCCTTAGCATGAGTGCAGACTGCGGCATATGGGCCATATTCTACGGCTCGCTGCTGCGCCTAATACTCGGACCTCCACCCAGCTGATAGCTAGAGGTTTTTAGTTGCGAGGTCAACACTCTTTTTAAGAACCTCTACGAGACCCCTAACACTCCTGAGGCTCCTTAAGGCTATGTTCATGCAATTGACGCCCTTAAGAGAACCACTTCTATCCATACGTGACCTCCTCAACACAGCAAACGCTCCATCAGGACCCCTCAACTCCCTACCTCGCCTATCTATAGCCTTGGGTCTTGCAGACACTAGAAGCTCTCCGTGCTCCCTACCAACCTTGCAGACGGCTATATCTGCATACCCCCTACCAACGTTTAGCACGATATAGCTCTTGAGAAGTGTAGCTGCGACAACGCGTCGACCTATAAAGTAGCTACAGGCGCGTGTACCCCCCTCAACCTCCCTACACAGAAGGATGGCGAATTTGAGCCTCTGCAGGCGTGAACCGTAGGTGTAGCTGAAGAATCCTCCGATTACTGCCGACGCTAGGAGCAGGGGGGATAGCAGTGGCCATAGGTCATAGAGGCCGGGCGCGATGATCCCCGCTACGTACAGCATCACTGCCGAAGCTATGCTGATAGCGAGGATCCTGGCCCCTATCCGCGCTCTCTCCATGTACTCCGCTAAGAGCTGCTCCGGATCGTTGATCAGCATCCGCGGAACCCGTTTAACTGCTTAGCCATTCATGATGTAATAACTTATTTCGCCTCGATGTAAAGAGTACGGGGTGAGCCGTATTGAGCGATGCCTTCGTGAAGTTTAGGAACCTGGTCTTCGACCTGATCGACCGGGTTCTGAAGGAGGAGAAGGAGAATATGGAGAGGGCCGCTGACTTGATAACAGATGCTATGCTGCACGATGGGTTCCTATACGTTTTCGGCACGGGCCACTCGATGATACTGGCGCTCGAGGTGTTCTACAGAGCTGGGGGGCTCGTAAGGGTCTATCCCCTCCTCGACATATCGATCTCGGCATTTAATGGGGCGCTGAAAAGCACGCTCCTCGAGAGGGTACCGGGCTATGCAAAGGCACTGCTTGACAGCACCTACGTGAAGCCCGGCTCGGTCATCATGATAGTGAGCAACTCGGGTAAGAACGCGGTGCCCGTTGAGATGGCTATGGAGGCAAGGAAGCGGGGGCTCAAGGTCATAGCACTGACATCAGTTGAGTACTCGAAGAGCGTGCCTCCGGAGAACCCGTGGGGTAAGAGGCTTTTCGAGATTGCGGACGTGGTTATAGATAACAAGGTTCCGAGGGGCGACGCGATCTACAGAGTCGAGGGGTTTGAGCAGCTGGTGGCGCCGGTATCCACAATAGTCAGCGCCTTTATAGCGCAGGCGATCGTTGCTAGGGTTGTTGAGAAGCTTGTTGAGCGTGGCGTCGAGCCAGAGGTGTGGATGAGCGCTAACGTGCCCGGTGGTAGGGAGAGGAACGCTAGGTTCGTCGAGAAGTACCTGACGCTGATAAAGCCCCTCTAAACGACCTTTTCCCACCCGTACCTAGGGCTGCTTGGGTGGGAGGGTGTCTGTGGATTTCCTAGAGGCTCTAGACGATATGATAGAGGTGGGCGTAGAGGTCTCTACATGGGAGGATGCTGTTCGGGCCGCCGGCAGTCTCCTGGTCAGGGGTGGTGTTGCTAGGGAGGAGTACGTAGAGGCCATGATCAGGACAGTTAAGGAGCTCGGGCCCTACGCCGTCATAGCGCCCGGCGTCGCGATCCCGCATGCCAGGCCTGAGGATGGGGCGCTCAGGGTTGGGTTCAGCATAGTTGTGCTTAGGAGGGGGGTCAACTTCGGCTCCCCCAACGACCCGGTGTACATAGTGATAGGGTTCGCCGCTGTTGATAAGAAGAGCCACCTCAACGCGCTTCAGCAGCTGGCCGATATGCTTAGCAACCGGGAGTTCATAGAGGCACTGAAGAGGGCTAGGAGCCCAGGGGATGTTAAGGAGGCTGTGAAGAGGTTCTCCAAGAGGGGCTAGGTGAGGATCTCAACACCCACCTTCTTCAGGAATCCGCGGGCGTGCTCCTCAACCTCCCTAGCGCTCCTAGCCTCTAGGACCCGTGGTACGAGCTCCTCCCTAGCCTCGGAGGCGCTCACCCTCCTCACAACGTACTTAACCCTCCCAACGTTTGGCGGGGTAACGCTCAGGTTCCTTATCCCCATCCCGAGCAGTATGGGGACTGCGAGCTCCCTACCGGCGAGTTCTCCACAGACATCGACCTCGATCCCGTAGCTCCTAGCAATGTCCGCAACCTCCTTGACTAGGCGGAGGACAGCTGGGTGCATATCGCTGTAGAGGTAGCCAACGCTTGGGTTGCCGCGGTCAACGGCTAGGGTGTACTGTGTAAGGTCGTTGGTGCCGATGCTGACGAAGCTTATGAGCTTCATCGACGCTATCTGCCTAAGCATGAGGGCGGCGGACGGGGTCTCAACCATTATCCCCAGCTCCACCCCCCGGGTCTCAACACCTTCGCTCCGCAGCTCCTCCTCGACACTTCTTGCGATCCTCGTAAGCTCCTCGACCTCCTCCACAGCCGAGATCATGGGGAACATGAGCTTCACAACACCCTGCCTAGGCAGGGTATAGACAGCTCTTAGGAACGGTACCAGGAGCTCATCACGGTACTTCAGCAGGAGCCTAGCCCCCCGAAGCCCTAGGAACGGGTTGGGCTCCTCAAGCCTTAGGAACCTAACGTCCTTATCGCCACCTATGTCCGGGGCCCTGATGATCAGGGGCCTGCCCTCCATAAGCTCTAGGCTCTTCGCTAGAACAGACTTGATCTCCTCCTCGCTTGGAGGGGTCGATCGGGCTAGGTAGAGGAACTCTACCCGGAACAGCCCAACACCCTCACAGCCGTAGCTGGGTGCAGCCCTAACCTCTTCAACCCCGCCGACGTTGCATAGCACGCTGACCTCCACACCATCGGTGGTCACCGCCCTTCCGAGCTTCTCGACCTCAAAGACCCTTACCAGGGACCTGTACCTAGCCTCGAGCTCTCGGTAGCGCATAGCAGTATCCTCGTCAGGCTCGAGGACCACCCACCCCCTCAGACCATCAACGATAGCGGTAGCCCCTTCACGCACCTCCGAGAGCTCTAGATCAGGGGCTATGACGTAGGGCACCGATCGGGCGCGGGCAACGATCGCTGTATGTGAGGTGACCCCCCCACCCGTCGTGACT
>QMWY01000076.1 GCA_003661865.1 Thermoprotei archaeon | reverse complement strand
GTACTTCAGCGGCGGTGAGGCGCTGAGCCCCTTTGAGGAGGCGAGGGTGCTTGAGGTCAGGTGGTTCGATGCCCCGCGTAGGAGGAGGGATGCTGTTGAGAGGGAGCCCTTCATAGCCCTGTGGCTAGGGGGTGGGCTGGTGGCCAAGATCCTCCACGTCGAGCCGAGGCTCCGCATAGGCGAGAGGCTGGTGCTGGGGGACCCCCTGGGCAGGCTCGTGGTATCGGGCTACTTCTACCACTGGTCCGAGAAGCACATGCACCTAGAGCTCCGGGTGGTTCACGATAGGTACAGGGCTAGGGGAGGGGCGCGTGTAAAGCTCCTAGTGGTGCCGTGGCTGGGTGCTGTAGGGGCCGCCCGCATCTACGGAGAGGTCGTCTACGTAGATAGGCACTTCGCGCTCGTGAAGCCCCGCAGGCCGCATACGGAGGGCCCCACACCCATCGCCCTAGGCCAAGGCTTCCTAGAGGGTGGCTACCCCCACTACCGCTACGCAGCGGTCCTGGCGCCGCGCTTCCGCAGCGGGCTTGACCTAGGGACATTCCGCGCAGCCACCATAGAGAACATGCCCCCGCCCGAACTCCCGAGGCCCTTCGTAGGGATCGCGACCTTCATCGGCAGGCCCTACGTAAAGCTCGTCTCTAGGGAGCCTCTACGCGGGGTTGCGGAGGGGGACCCCGTGGAGATCAGGTGGAGTGTCCCCGATGGCGCTGCCCAAACCCCTTTTTACCGAGCGTAGCCAGCGCCGCTGAGGTGTCTCTAGATGGGTGGTGGGCGCTGTGGCTACTGGGTACTGTTCCTAGACCTCGATAGGACCCTGTGGGACCACCACGACATATCGAGCCTAAGCCCACCGTTCAAGAGGGTCTCGCCCACCACGATCGAGGACTCGGCGGGGGTCAGGGTCAGGCTCCATAACGATGTGCTGCGCTTAGTTAGGTGGGCCCGCTCGGCCGGGGCTGTGGTATCGACCCTCAGCTGGAACGACCCGTCGAAGGCCATGGCCGCTATAAGGACGTTTGGGCTCGAGGAGGAGTTCGACTACTTCGTCATAGAGCCCAGCCCCGATAAGGGGTCGGCTGCCCTAAGGCTCGTCGAGGAGCTGAGGAGGTCTAGGGGCTGCGTACCCCCGCCCTGCGCAATCGTATACATAGACGATAGGGATATCCATATAGATGGTGTTCGGGAGAGGCTGGGCGACGTGGCATTCCTCATGATATGGAGGGACTTCAGCACCTTCGAGGAGGGTAGGCGGCTGGTATCTGAGAGGCTGCGCAGCTGTGGCTACAGCGTATAGTAGGGGCCCCAGCGTTAATACCGGGCGCGCACTTTCTCTAACCTAGGCAGGTGGGTGTTGAGCTGCGACATAGAGGGGCTGCTGAGGGAGATCAGGCGCGAGGCCCCGGTTGATAGGGACGGAGTCCCCAGGATGAGAAGTGTAAGGGGTGTTGAGCTCCTCGACAGGCTCAAGGACTGCATAATAGATGCCGTAGCTGGGGAGAGGCTCCGCGAGGCTGAGGAGTGGCTCCGCAGGGTGGCCGAGGCCTACAGGGCTGTTTCGGAGAAGCTCGGGCTCTCCGGCGTTACCTACCCGAAGGAGTTCCGCTCCTTCATAGAGGACCCGCGGCAGCACCTCAAGAAGAAGCTGTTCATCTACGCCCACGACCTAGTGCGGGGGAGGATAGATGTGGACACCTTCCTCTCCAAGGCATACGCGGCCATAAGGACATCGCTCAGGACCAATATGCGCTCCGCGTACCAGGTGTGGGGCCTGCTAACGATCCTGGGGTTCCTAGCGGATGAGGGATACTCCCTGGTCTACCCCGAGCACAGGTTCCTCAACATAGATAGGAGTGGTAAGCAGCGCCTAGGGATCATACCCCCGAACGCTGTTCTGCTAAACCTGGAGAGGGGCTTCCTAAGCTTCTTCCACGAGGCCCCCCGGCCACTGACCTGGGAGGACTCCTCAGACCTCACCCGGATATGGGGGTTCTACACGGCGCTGAGGCCCGACATCATGGTCTACGGGGGCAAGGTTATGAACATCGTTGACCTGGGGTCCTCACCACCGATAAAGAGGCCCACCGTAATCATAGAGTTCAAGGAGCTCGAGGACTGGTACACCAGGACCCGGGACCTAAAGGGCTACTTCAGGAAGAGGCCGCTGACGGCAGAGGAGTGGAGGAGCAAGTGGATCGACGGTCTCTACGACGGTCTCGCAGATGTGCTCGGGGTGAAGCGCTCAGAGGTGAGGAGGAGCATCGAGCAGGGCAGGTCCCTCAGGGTGAGGGAGCATAGGCTCGTGAAGCTCTACCACAGCGTCTACAAGCCCAGGCACATGGTCCTGATATGCAGGAAGAAGGTGCCGGGTGAGATAAGAGAGGAGCTGGAGAACGAAGGTATAGAGGTGTTCGATGGCGTAGAGTTCAGCCCCGAGAAGCTTAGACTTGTAGCAGAGCTCCTCGATAGGTACGCAGAGTTCACCGGAGCGGACAAGATCCTTATAGAGCTCGACCCCGAAACAGCCACGCTACTAGCAAAGGCATCCAGGGCCCTGGGGATGAGGTACGCAGAGGTCATTAGACACGCCTTAGAGAAACTCATCGGTGATGAATCCCCCAGTGAACCTGATAAGTGATGAGCTGTTGGGCGGCTGAGCGCATGCGCCTTAATAATAACCTAAGCAAGGGGTTTACGTAGCTCTAAGGGTTACGGGCCCTTATAATGGGTTTAAGGCGTGTACACCGCTGTAATTGCTGAAAGGAAGTTCTTAACTGGTCAGGGGAGTCGACGAGCGTTTTACAAGATCTTATTTCTTCGTGTGACGATCCTTGATTACTGAGGTCTGGTAGCTATGAGGCTTGCTAGGGCTCTGACTAAGCTCGAGGCGTCGCTGATAGTACTGGTGATCGTGCTTGCAGTTGTCGCGGGCTGGGGTTGGGCAAGGCCTACGCAGCCCCCGGTGACTACCCCTACCGCAACGCCAAAGGCTGTGAAGATGTACTACATACCGATACTGGGTAAGTGGATGAGCGAGGATGAGATCAGGGATGAGATCAAGAAGGAGGGTACTATAGTTGTTGCTGACTGGACCTACGGTGGGCTTGTGGAGACCTACCACGTACCGGCTTTCAAGAAGTACGTTAAGAAGCACTGGGGTGTGGATATCGAGGTTAAGTGGATCGGTACCCAGGAGCCCGAGGTCATAGTGTCCTCGGTGCTCCAGGCGATAAAGGCGGGGCAGCCCCCGCCCTACGACGTTGTCGCTATAGAGGCCCCCTACTTCTTCAGGGCTAAGAAGGCCGATGCGGTAGAGCCGGCTATATACGTCGGCAACTCGCTTATGAAGAACCTCAGGTGGGTGCACCCATTCTTCCTGCAGTTCCAGCCCTACGGAGTGGTGTTCCAGGCTATTGATACGGCGGGGCTCCTAGTCAATAAGGAGAAGGCGGGGTGGGTCAAGGACTACAAGGACCTAGCGGATCCGAGGCTCAAGGGACACGTGATACTGCCAACGCCGGGGACCGTTCACTTCGCCAACTTCCTAGTGAACCTGGCCCTGGCCATGGGTAAGAACTACAAGAGCCCGAAGGAGATGGAGGAGGTCATAAAGTTCGCCGCTGAGAAGATACACCCTAACGTGCTTAGGTACACGGTTTCGGAGGCCGAGATCATAGAGTACCTAGAGCGCGGAGAGGCGTGGGTGGTCGCCTGGTGGTGGTACCTAGCCCCGGTAGAGGCTGTGAAGGGGTACCCGATAGAGAGGGTTGCGCAGCCGCAGGGCAACGTGTTCGTGCCGGGGATCGCCTGGATACCCAAGGGTGTTAAGCACCCGGTGCTCGCGCAGATATTCATAGACTTCCTGATGAGCTCAGACTTCTGGTTCGCCCTGGACTTCCCGAAGTACAGGGAGTCTAAGGAGGACTTCCTGATGCTGCACCAGAACCTGCTCAACGACTCCAACTTCAAGCTGCTGCCCGACTGGATAAAGCCGATATACTCGAAGATATACCCATACCCGCTGGACAAGATGTATCAGTGGTATGTCTTCCCGGACTACAAGTACATCGAGGAGCATACTGAGGAGTGGTCCGAGCTCTATAAGAAGTACGCCGGGCTAACGTAACGCTTCCTACATCCAGGCTTAACCGATAACGGTTTTTCTCCCCCTCAACCCACACCATCTAGAGGTTGCCGAAGCGCATGCTTGGTGACCCCATGTGCAGCGCCCCTCGGGTATAGGGCGTGCGGTTGTGTACCTAGCGCTGATACCCACGGTACTCTACATAACCCTGTTCTGGATAATCCCCATACTGCACGTGTTCCTAGTAAGCCTAACGTACCGCAACTCCTTCATCATGGGGGCGCCCCGCTTCGTAGGGCTCAGCAACTACGCAAAGGTGTTCAGCGAGTACATCAAGAGCATCGAGAACTCCATAAAGCTGCCGCTGGCAGCCGCCACCGTGGACCTGATCCTGGGGTACCCCCTGGCGTACCTCCTCACGCGTAGGAAGGTCCTATTCCACAACGTCCTCAGGGCATCTCTAGTCTTCCCCTACTTCGGGGACCTGTACATATCCTACGGCCTCTGGAACATGTTCCTGCCCGGGGGACTCTTCGACTTCGTCTACAGGTTGCTAGACATATCCTATAGGCAGATACTCTACACCCCCTACGCCGTCGTGGCAGGGTTCTCGATATTCACGCTCCCATTCATGGTGCTATACATATCCTCCAACCTCCAGGAGATCGATCCTTCGCTAGAGGAGGCGGCCCTCACGCTGGGGGCTACGCCTATAAGGGCCTTCTTCAGGGTCGTACTCCCGCTAACGCTCCCCGGCGCCGTAGCGGGCTTCCTAGCATGCTTCGGGTGGAACCTCGGCGGCTACCTAATACCCCTGCTCCTCGGGGGGATAAGGGCAGGCGACGTGATGACCGTTAAGATCGTCCACCTCACCCTCCAGATACACGACTACGGCGTCGCTGCGGCTCTCTCCGTAGTGCTGATATCGATGACTATACTGACCACCTACATGACGTTCAAGGTGACGAAGGTGCTTAGGTGACCCCTATGAGGAGGCCGGATATGTACACCGTGGCGAAGCTCCTCTACATAGTGCTCATACTGTTCATAATAATATCGCCCTTCGCCTTCATATTCTACCGGGCCGTGACCTTCAGGAGGCCCACGGGGGTCGAGTTCGTAGGGCTCAGGTTCTTCGAGGAGATAACCGAGGACTACTGGAGGGCTCTTGGGAACTCGCTCCTCGTGGGGCTCCTGGTAGCGCTGCTGGACTTCGCCATAGCCCTTCCCCCGGCTTACATCCTCAGCAAGTACGACTTCAAGTTCAAGAAGGTTCTGACAGCAGTGCTCGTGGCCCCTATGTTCACCCCCGACGTGGTTGCGGGGGTTGGCCTCTCAACCGTGTACTTCCGCTACTACCACCTCTACGGCACGCTCCTAGGAACGGTTCTGGGCCTCGCCTCCACGAGCTACCCAATGATGCTCCTACCACTGCTGGTATCGATAAGGAGCCTGGACCCGACCTACGAGGAGGCTGCGAAGACCCTCGGGGCCACGCCCCTCCAGACGATCCTGAGGGTCGTGATCCCGCTCATAGGGCCTGGGATCTTCAGCGGCTTCCTCCTGACCTTCGTATGGAGCATAAACAACTACCTGTTGCCGCTGTTCATAACAGGGCCAGGCATAGACCTCCTAGCAGTTAAGCTGTACTCCGACATCAGATGGTGGGGGCTGCTGGGGCGCGTAGCCGCCGAGGCCTCGATACTGCAGCTAGCTACCTTCGGGGTGATGCTCCTCTACCTCAAGACGATAGGTACGAAGTACCTAACGGGCTTCTCCTTCTAGGTGGAGCCGTTGCCTCGTAGACCTCTCCTACCCGCAGCCCTAGTACTCGCAGCGGCGGTTGCGGCGGTGCTCGTAGCCTCTACGCTGATGCACCAGCACCCCCCTCCATCAGCGCCGGGCGGGGTCCGTAGCTGGGGTGTAGCACCCCCCGAGGTCCTCGTGGTGTCCCGCGACGTATGCCTAGAGCCCGGCGATCGCTTAGAGGTGGTGATGCCTAAAGCCCTAGGGGTTTTCGAAGGGGTTGAGGCATCGCCGCAGGGGCTCTTCAGTGTTGGCGCAGCTGAGGAGCGGGGAGGGCTCATCGTGGTAAGC
>QMWY01000075.1 GCA_003661865.1 Thermoprotei archaeon | reverse complement strand
GGCTTGGATGTAAGATAGCGCCCCGACTACCACAGCAACGACAACTGTCATCCCGATAGCCATCTCTAGACTGATCCCCGCAGGAGGCGGCGTTGCAATGGTGGGCGTCGGGGTCACCTTCTCCACCTTGGTTATCACAACTGTTTGGGTAACGACCCTCTCTATAGTCCTCTCAACGGTCGTCACCACGGGAACAGTCGTCACGTAGGTTCTGCCACCGGCTGTGACGGTCTTGACTTGTGTGAGGGTCTTGACCTGCGTCTGCACTATGGTCGTGACCTGCGGGCCCTTGGGGTGCACGCTTAGCAGGGATAGCTTGCTTGCAGGACCCTCGCGTTCGTTCCACCCAGTGAACCTATCGGTCCTATACGCCGTTAGGTACCTCTTGACGTAGAGCGTCACCACGGGCAGGTCGCGCGCTATGATCTCCTGGATCTTGTGCACTATCTCGATACGCTTCTTCGGGTCGAGCTCGTGGCGCTGCGCCTCGAGGAGCTTGTCTACCTCGAGGTTCCTATACCTGAACCAGTTCCTCGGGGCGTACTTACCTATCGGCGGGGCGCCGCTGCTATGGAACCTCGGGTAGAGGTAGTAGTCTATCTCCGCCGTCAGCCCACCTACGCCCATCAGCCCCATGTCGAAGTCTCCAACGCCTTCACGCTGGTCAACTGTTCCTAGGGCCTGCGCCTCCACCCTGGCATCAATCCCGATCTTCTTAAGCCACCCAGCTATCAGCTCGGCGGTCCTCTCGAACTCCACCCTCCCTGCTATCGTTAGCAGGGTGAACTTCAGCTTGGTCCCGTTCGGCGTCTCCCTTATACCATCCCCATCCCTATCGATGAAGCCCAGCTTATTCAGGATCTCCATGGCCTTAGTGAGGTTCTGCTTCCTGTACCCCACCTTGGGGTTGTACCAGACGCCCTGAATCGGCTGCACCCATCCATCGGCAGCAGGGTCTGCGTAGCCCAGCATAACGATCTTCACTATGGCCTCCTTGTTGATCGCGTACGCAACCGCCTCACGGAACTCCCTGATGTTGAACGGGTACTTGTCAAGGTTGAACCCCATGAACCTTATGTACCCTATATCGGGCCTCTGGATAACCCTTATGTTCGGGTCCTTCAGCAGCACCGGGACAAGCTCAGGTGCAACGGTCGCGGCGGCTATGGTATCTATGTTACCCGCCTGCAGGTCTAGCACCATGCTGCTAGTACTCTTGTAAAGGACAACGACCAGCCTGTCTATCCTGGGCCTCCCCATGAAGTAGTCGGGGTTCGCCTTGAGCTCTATAGATACTCCAGGCGTGTACTTCACGACCTTGAAGGGGCCGCTTCCCACGGGGTTCTCCATGTTTTTGAAGGTCGTCGGGTCCACCTTGGACCATATGTGGGCGGGTAGTATCGGGATCCTCACCCCTATGTACCATATGATCGGTGCGAAGGGCTCCTTGAGCTTGAACTCGACGGTCCTATCGTCGATCGCCTTTACGTACTCTATGTACTTCCTGAGGTTCCACCTATCGAGCTTGGGGGTGTACTTGGAGTTTATTATCAGGTTGAAGGTGAACTCCACGTCCTTCGCAGTGAGCGGCTTGCCGTCATGCCACTTCAGGTTGGGCCTGAGCTTGAACACTATCCTCAGGTTCTTCGTATCGACCTTGTAGCTCTCCGCAAGCCAGGGGATGTATGAGCGGTTGGCCGCCTGGTAGAGTAGGGTATCGAAGATCAGCCCCCTTACGTAGCCACCCGCGGCTAGTACTCCGATCAGGGGATTGAGGTTGTCTATCTCCCCGGGGATACCTACCTTCAGGATCACCTCCTTCCTCTGCGCCTCGACGGCCATGGGGATTAGGGTGCTTAGCAGGATAGCCGCTATGAAGAGCGCGGCCGCTAGGTAGAGGGCGATGCTGCTCACCATTCCGAACCACCGAGGGTCATTACCATTACAAGCCTCATTCTGAAAATAAGCTGGTGCTTAGAACATTACTAGCCGGGGCCAGTAACACACGGCAGCTGCTTCCCAAGAGCTCTTGCGTAGTGGCCCCACGCCTCCGGATCGCCCTTATCAAGCCTCCAAACAGCAATTCCTTTAAGCCCGTACTTAACCGCTATGAGGGCGCGATAGTACCCCATCTCCCCATCAACGAAGTAGGCGACCTCGTTATCCAGCTCAAGGACCTTCTCCATGATCTCCCTATCCACGCTGTAGTTGCGCCCAGAGCTCCTGAGCAGATCCAGCCAGTCTGGGTAGAGGAGCCAGCCCTTGAAGGAGCCGTCGCTGAACCACACCTTGCCGTAGTTGGGGATTCCCAAGATCAGCTTCTCCCTCGGTATGTACCTCAAGGCGTACTTCACGCAGTCCTCAACCCACCAGATCGGGGCTACGGGCTTAGGCCTACCGCTCCACTCATAGAAGTCGTACGCCATGATTATGATCGCGTCGGCCTCGGTCTTCCCCAGCAGGGCGTAGTCGTAGGTGGCTGTGTATCGCGATGGCCACTCCATCCTCTTCGCAGGTACATCGACCGTTAGTACAAGCCCGTAGCGGTGAAGTCTCTTCGCAAGCCTATCTATGAAAGATGCGAAGTCTGCGGCGTTCTCAGGTATGGAGACCTCGAAGTCTATGTTGTAGCCGTAGTACCCGTAGCGCTTGGCAAGGGTTACGAGCTCTGCCGCTAGGGCATCTATGGCTGATGGGTCCGTGACTAGGCGCCGTACCCACTCGCTATTGGCAGTTACGAGCATGGGCATGAGCTTTATCCCTAGCCCCTTCAGGAACTCTATAAACTCCTTGTCCTCGGCGCACCGCCTATCGTACCTCCCTACCCCCAGCTCCTCTGTCAGGTAGTACCAGTCAGGGGAGACTACGTCTATGACCCTCGCGTACCTCTCTATTATCTCCCAGTCGCTCCTGTTGCACGTGTTGAGCATCCATGCTATAACCACCTGCTCACCCCGGGGAACAACCACCACACGCTCCGTGGTAACCCTAGTGAAAACAGCTGTGGTAGTAACTGTCTTGGCCAGGGTGCGCAGCGAGGTGCTGATCAGCGTTGCAGTCACGGTCCTAGTAAGGGTCCTGGTGCTCACCAGAGTTGTTATCCGCGTTACATAGCCCCTCAAGGTGTAGGTGGCCACGGATGTAACTGTTCTCAGCTTCGTAACGGGGAGGGTCACGGTCGTGGTTACAACCCTCTGCGAAGCACCCCCGATGATATAGCCCGATACGAACCCCACAACAACCAGCACGATCAGGGGGAGTGCGTACCCATACCTCAAGGCCCATGCCCATCGCGGTGGAGAGGAGCTAAGGAATTACGCTCTGCGCAAGTAAGTTAACAACCCCTTAACGTACAGCTGCGAAGCCCCTAGCCGCGTACTGCTAACCCCCATAGCAGATCTTCGTACTATTGCGGCCCCACATCAGACCAGCCCTATTAGGTCTATGTATAAGCACTAGCTCATGCCTATAGCATAGTTACATGTCATAATTGTGGACTCCGACGAACCTGCAAAGTCTTTTAGGACGTGATGGGAATACGCTAAACAAAGCTGATTATTTGTAGCCGCCGGCGGGATTTGAACCCGCGACCACCGGCTTACAAGGCCGGCGCTCTACCGGGCTGAGCTACGGCGGCTCCTTCAACACTCTAGTTTTTGGCTGGGTTTTTAGGTCTTGCCTTACATTCCCGGCTATGCGGGTTTGGGCTTTGATATCTGCTTATATAGCGTCTACCACGTATATCGGTCTAGGGATTTGTTGCGTAGCGCTCCCTCGGGCCCTGACGTGGAGGAGCTGGAGACGTTTTACCGTGCGTATAGCGAGATAAGCGCTTTTGTTCAGAATAGCCTAAGGGTTATCAAGCCCCATGAGGTTAAGATGTTCATAGAGACTCTCGTGAAGGCGTACTCGGAGAAGAAGACGATACTCGTTATGGGTGCTGGGAGGAGTGGTCTCGTAGGCAGGGCCTTTGCTATGAGGCTTAGGCACCTCGGGTTCAACGCATACGTGCTCGGGGACACGATCGTCTCTCCCATAAGGGGCGGGGATGTAGCCATAGCTATATCGGGCTCGGGTAGGACGGCGCTTATAGTAACGGCTGCCGAGGCCGCTAAATCCGTCAAGGCGGTGGTAGTCGCCATAACTTCGTTCAGGGATTCGCCCCTGGCCAGGATCGCCGATGTGATAGTGCAGATCCCGGGTAGGACCAAGGTTAGCAAGGTTGAGGACTACTTCAGCAGGCAGATACTCGGTATTCACGAACCTTTAGCACCACTCGGGACCCTATTCGAAGTAACTGCCATGGTGTTCCTAGACTCGGTGATCCCCGAGCTTATGAAGAGGCTGGGGGTTTCGGAGAACGATATGCTGATGGCGCACGCCAACATAGAGATGTAGCTGGGCGAACTGGTTAGGATAAAAAGATGCCCTAGCCGAATAGCGCTGCTAGGCCCTCAGCGAGCTCCTCCTCCTTAACCTCCTTCTTCTCCTCCTCTTCTTCCTCCTCTTCCTTCTTCTCCTCAGCAGGCTGCGGCTGGGTAGCCGTAGCAGGGGTTACGCCTGCGGCTGCAGGTGCTACGGGGGCGACGGCGGCGGTCTTTATAACCTCATCTATGTTTATCTCCTTGACCGCGGCTACCAGTGATTTAACCCTGACCTCATCAACAGCAATGCCCGCGGCTTCGAGGATCTTCTTCAGGTTCTCCTCAGTTACATCCTTCCCAGCCGCGTGTAGGAGCAGCACGGCGTATACGTACTCCATTCCCGCACCCCTCTACGCTCCTTCCGAGCTCCGAGAACCCCTAAAGGGAACCCAGCTCTTATAAATCTATTCATGTCTTCTAGGGGAGAACGACCGTCTCGATACCCAGGTTCATCTTCACATACTCAGCGAAGGCGTGTGCAGCCCCACCACCCCTGTACCCGTCAACAATGAGGAGGTCTGGACGCGACTCATCGACGTAGTACACAAGCTCGTTGAAGTCGGCGTGGTCGCTAACAGCGACCATCCACGAGTTGTAGGAGACCTTGCGGAGGGCGCGTCTGAAGAGCCATCCGGTCAGGAGTATGTGGGTTGAGCCCCCGTTCAGCTGTGCAGAGCCGTCCCTTCGCCAGAACCTGGAGTAGTGGTCGAAGTATACGAACCACCCGCTCTTCTCAACCTCGCTACCCTCTCTAGAGCCGCGGTAGAACAGGTCGCTGATCCTGAGTCCGAAGTCCTCTAGCCTCCTCGTCATACGCCACACCCTATAGCTCGTTAGGAACGGGGCGTCTACACCATGCCCCCTCAGGATCGACATGGCCTCCTGGATCTTCCCGTGGTACGCGTAAACGTATACGGGCCCCTCCCTAAGCCCCTGCTCGACCAGCTCCACAAACGCACTGATAGCCTTCGCGGGGCTCACCCTCTGGTACTCGGGCCTCCCGTACGTGGCGTCTATAACCAGTACATCCGGCCTCAGCACGGGAGTCCCCACCCCAGGGTCCTTGAAGTCGCCCGTGTAGGCTACCTCAACACCGTGCTCCCTATCAACAACCCTGACCTGGGCAGAGCCCGGTATGTGAACGGACTTCTCTAGGGAGAGCCTAAGCCCGTTGAGCTCTATGGGGATGCCGTAGCTCAGCTCAACCCTCTTTCCGCGCGGTATGCGGTGACCCAGCTCCTCGAGAAGGGCGTGGGTCACTGGGGTTGCGAAGATCCCTAGGCAGGCGGAGGAGCTCTTGCGCAGGTCGATCACGTGGTCCGAGTGTATGTGGGTGACCACCCTGAAGAGGCAGCCCTGCTCATGGCCATCTATGCACAAGGCGTCGTAGGTTATTGCTCCCCGCCTACCTATCCCGAGAACCCCCCTCAGCACCCTATCCAGCGCCAAGCCCCAACACCTATCAGCGGCGCAGCGCTCGGAGCGCGCTGGGCTATGGTATTACCTCATCGCACCCTCAAAAAGCTTGGGGCTCCCCGTACTCGCCCGAGTACTCATCGCCGGGGTCGGGGTCGTGCCAGCTGATCGGTGGGTTGCCGTAGCGTATAACAGGCTTGTCCAGCGTTGAGAGCAGTACTACGCGGCTGGGCTTGCTCTCCGAAACCACCTGGTAGCCCAGCGCCTCGGCGAGCTTCTCAGCAACGCTCCTCACCTCGGCATGGCCCGGCATGTCGTTGCGGCTCAGCCTCGTTAGGGAGCCGCCGACGTACATATAGGCCTTGACCTCTATGAAGGTCGGCAT
>QMWY01000074.1 GCA_003661865.1 Thermoprotei archaeon | reverse complement strand
GTACGTCCCTATACTGACCCCGGGCCTTAGCGGAAGCCCCCTCCTACGTGCGCAGACCTCAACAACCTTCTCAACGGGTATGCTGGTCCTGGCGAACGGGGGCCAGCCCTCAACCACGGGTTCGAGCTGGGCGCGGTACCCATCGATATCGGGGGCCTCGAAGTACGCGAGGTTTGCGGATACCATCTCAACAACTAGCTTGGTTACGCGCGGGGAGAGCCCCAGCCCCACCACGGCTGCGGGGCTAAGCTCCTCGAGCTTCACGAGGAGGACCCTCCTTACCCTTCTAAGAGATACGGGGAGCACTAGGCCCTCGACCCTGAACCCCCTATAGACCCTGCCCCTGAGCATCTCTACAACCTCCTCGGTGGGGTTCCACATGAACCTCCCGTAGTAGCTGTACCCCGTTAGCAGGATCGTCCTGCTGGGCCCAGCCAACCCCGCACGCCTCATACCCAAAGCCCCATCCAGGGATATACGCCTTCTACACCAGAGCGGTTAGTGGTGGTGCGCAACGGCTAGCCGCACCCTTCTCTACGCAGCAGCGATCCTGATCGCCGCCTCCGTAGCCGTGGCGATCCTTGCTGGCGCGTGGTTCGGTACGCGGTACGCACCGACGCCAACGCCAACACGCGTAGCGCGCACGGCGACACCCGAGGAGCACGGAGGTGTTGTCCACAGGGTCCGCATAACGGTTGTTGTGGACAACTACGTCTGCTCACCGCAGCTACGCGAGGCGTGGGGGATCTCCATGTATGTCGAGGCCGACGGCCACGCTATACTGTTCGACACGGGCCCCGACCCCTCCACGCTTAAGAGCAACGCCCGTGTGCTGGGCGTGGATCTGAGCAGGGTTGAGGCGGTGGTGCTGAGCCATGAGCACGGCGACCACGTGGGTGGTATAGAGGCTGTTGCTGAGGTGAAGCACGGGATCCCCGTCTACATACCCTCGGGCTCGGATCCCGGGCTGTTCGAGAGGGTTAAGTCGCTAGATCTCGTCCCCATAGCGGTGAACGCATCGGGCACCACCGTCATCCCTGGGGTCGTGATCGTGGGCCCGCTCATGGGCCCGCCCCCGAGCAGGGCCTGGCCCTGGTCACTCCACGGGGGGTGGTGCTCCTCGTTGGCTGCAGCCATCCCGGGGTTGTTAACCTCGTGCGCGAGGCGGAGAGGGTCACGGGAAGGAGGGTTGTGGCTGTTATAGGAGGGTTCCACCTCTTCGCAGCGCCCGAGGGCGCCGTTAGGAAGGTGGTCGACGAGCTCATATCGGAGGGCGTGGAGAAGATCTACCCCATCCACTGCAGCGGCGACCTGATCAGGTCGATCCTAGCCTCCGAGCACCCCGAGGTCTACGGGGATGGCTGTGCGGGGAAGGCCATAGTGTTCAACGCCTCCACGACCTGAGCATCGCTACGAACACCGCAAGCGCCGCCAGCTCGGCGCCCACCACGTACGGAGCTATGGCTCCCGGCGCCACCTCTAGCAGCCTCGCCAGCACCACGTTTCCTAGGGTCCACGAAACCCCGAAGACAACGCCGTAGACCCCGTAGGCGTAGGCGCGGGTGGCGGGGGTGGTAAGGTCCGCTACCACAACCCTCATGTTGGTCTCGTAGATCCCCATGACAACGCCCCAGAGCGCTGCGGCAGCCATAACCATGCCGGTGTCGCCGCTCAGTATCATCGGGGTCGTCGCAGCTGCGAGGACCGGGGTTACGGTGATTGTGGCGGGGCCGAACCTGTCGTAGAGGACCCCTGCGGGCAGGGCTACGGCTGCGTCAACGAGCATGGCTATTGTGTAGAGTAGCGCTATCACGGGGCCCCGCGCAGCGCCCGTAGCCTCCATGCTGTATGCGGCGAGGGCCCAGTGCGCGTAGCCCGCTGATAGCAGCGCGGTTCCTATTGTGAAGAGCCAGAAGCTCCTTGGGAGCCCCGCGCCCTGTGTGCTGCGCTCCGCTTCGCGCACAGCCCTCACGGTCGGGTAGCTGCTGTAGGCGATCGCTAGGAGGAGCAGCGCTATGGTGGCGGGCACGAAGAGCACGATGAATGCTAGGTGGTAGCTCCCCCCACTGCTGTACAGGGCCCACATGACTATAAGGGGACCGCTGACCGCACCGACTTGGTCCATGAGCTCGTGGAGCCCGAAGCCCTTCCCCCTCCCGATACTCTCGGTAACCTCCGATAGTATCACGTCGCGCGCCGGGGTCCTAAGCCCCTTACCAACCCTCTCGAGCAGCACAAGCCCCAGCGCAACCTCCCAGCGCCCCGCGAAGGCGAGTAGGGGAACCGCGAAGAGGTTGATCGCGTAGCCGCCGAACACCAGGGCCCAGTAGACCCTGCTAGACTTCTTGAACCCCGCTAAGAAGCCGCCGACACCCCTCATCAGGTAGCCTAGGAGGTCACCAACGCTCACGACCCCAGCTACGAGTGCCGTGGCCTCGAGCACCCTTAGGTAGGCTCCGAGGACCGATCGCGCCCCCTCGTAGGTCATGTCTGCGAAGAGCGATACCAGCGATAGGGCTATGAACGCTATGAACTCCCTACGCTTGAAGAGCTGGGCTATATCCATTCCACACCTCCGGGGGTTGGGGAGCAGCGGAGTAAATAGGGGTTAGCCCTGCTGAGAAACTATCAATCTGCAAGAAGGGTGTGAGCCCCCCTCCCGGGAACCCAGGGCTCCGAAAGCAGGTCCCGGGAGCTCACCTCACCGGGGCCAGCTCGCCCCAAGGGCTAGTACCCTTAGGGCTTGCCGGCTCCGGGAGGCTGCTCCTCGGGGCCCGCTTCCGGGGCTCTGGGTTCCCGGGAGGGGTCTGGCCCCGTTATACAGTGTGTGCTCTGGATATATAGAAAGGCTTTGGCTGGTAATACCTATGCCCTACCTATTGGGCAGCCTGTATCCTTAGCAATAGGTACTACTGGGGTAAGGTAGATAGCTATGGTATATTACTGAGCGTGGATTGTGCGCGACGTTATAGCTATTGGCCATGAAGGTGTCAATGGGGCTCCGTGTACTTCCCCCGTAGTGAGGAGGTGATCGTTGAGGCTGTGAGTAGGCTTCTAGCATTGGCGGGATTTGAGGTCAGCACACATGTAAGGCTTGACGGTACTGAGATAGACGTCGTTGCTATAGAGCGTGCCGAGCCGCGGCCCCTTGTAACCATTGTTGAGGTTAAGAGGAGGCCCAAGGTCAAGCTCCTTAAGCAGCTCCGCTCAAGGCTCGCGATAGCAGACTACCTATACGCAGCGATGCCCTACGTCTACTACGCATGGGCTCTGGAGCGCATAGACCCTAGGGTGGGCCTGCTCCTCTTCTTTAACCCCGAGCGCGTCGAGGTGTTTAGGAAGGCGAGGTTCCTAGGCAACGGCGCCCGCTACCTAGAGCTGGCTGCAGAGCCCCCTCTTCCATCCATAGCCCCTGTCCGCTAGGCAACGCTAATTACTTAGCCTGTCCACATCTCCACGGGTTCTCTAGATGCATCAGTGCTCCTGCGGGCTAGCCCCTGTTCAACGCGTAGAGCTCTCGAGGGATGTTGAGGAGGAGGTTCTGCGCTGTGTCGAGACCCCTTGTAGCTACGAGGAGTCGCTTAGGCTGAGCGAGAGGATTATCAGGAGCATCGGGGGTGGCGAGGTCTACGTGATGTTCAGCGGGGGTCGTGACAGCCTAGTTGTGCTGGATCTTGCAAGGAGTATCCTCGGCAGGGTCAGGGCGCTGTACGTAGAGGTCACGGGGAACACCCACGAGAAGAACATAAGCTACGTCTACATGGTTGCCCATGAACTGGGCGTCGAGCTCATACACCTCAAGAGGAGGGACATGGAGTTCTTCGAACAGGTTGTGAAGTGGGGTTGGCCGGGCCCGGGGAGGAGGTGGTGCATGACGGAGTTCAAGAGGAGGCCCATAGAGAGGTTCTTCCGCAGCAACGGGGGGAGAGGCACTGTTGTGGTGGGTGTTAAGGCGTGGGATAGCCCGCGTAGGAAGAAGTACATCGTGAGGGATGGGATAGCGTACAGCTCTGGGTGGAGGACTGTCGTTGTCAGACCCATAATACACTGGACGCGGGAACACGTGCTCAGGTACATAGCGGAGCACCGCCTACCCGACAACCCCCTGTACGAAGAGCTTGGGGAGAGTGGCAACTGCGTCTACTGCCCCTTCATTATGAACGGGCTCTACTACCACAACCTGATGCTGAGGTACCCCGAATGGTACCGGAGGATCGAGGAGGTGGAGAAGAAGGTTAGGAAGGGGACCCCCTTCGTATCAGGGCCCCGGAGGTTCACCCTTAAGCAGCTCATAGAGAGGTCCTTGAGGGTGGAGGGCTCGGCGAGCTGCTGACGAGCCCCGGGCAAAACTAACGGTATTAGGTATTACCGTTAAGTATGTGTGGAGCGGTAGAGTAGCACCGCCCCCCCAGCGATACTGAGGGGCGGCGGTGGGTGCTTGCAGATAGTGTTCGGCGTTGCCGATAGGAACATCGAGCTGTGGAGGGTGATAGGCGACGCCGAGGTCATGATAAACAGCATCAAGTGGAGGTGGAACCCCCCGCCAGCTAGGCGTGTATGGGTGGACTCCGGCGGGTACCAGGCGATGGTTAGGGGCGTGAGGCTTGAGCTGCGCGAGGTGGCTGCTAGGTACAGGAGGCTCGAAGCCCACCTCTACATGTCCCTAGACCAGCCCCCGCGGAG
The DNA here is from genome assembly GCA_003661865.1 of Thermoprotei archaeon. GTDB lineage: Archaea > Thermoproteota > Thermoprotei_A > Sulfolobales > Ignisphaeraceae > QMWT01. The sequence goes on along the minus strand of QMWY01000074.1, from coordinate 1,600 downwards.
GCTGTGCCCCCGTGACCCATCGCTGCTAAAGCTGAACCTCTCGAACTACGATGAGCTTCGCGTCCTTGTCGATAGGGAGGTTGTGCCCGTTGTCCACTGCTATGACCCGGAGCTCATGCTCGAGGCTGTGGATTCCTACAGGAGCCTCGGGGCCAAGGTCATTGCTTACGGAGGGGCCGTGCCCCCCTCCATGGGTAGGATGGGTAGGGGTAGCAGGCTCCTCCCCATAATAGGCCTGGCTATAGTGGTCAAGGCTAGCCCTCTACCCGTACACGTCCTGGGGCTGGGAGGTGCGAACACTATGTACGCTGTGCTCTCCCGGCTGGGCGCCTCATCCTTCGACTCATCAGCGTGGAGGATCAAGGCGGCGTACGGCAAGGTGATAGTGCCGGGGCTTGGCGAGAGGTACGTGGGGGGCAGGCGCGTTAGGTTCGGAAGGACCCTTCTGAGCAGGGAGGACTACGAGGTTCTAAGGCGGGGGCTTGAGAAGACGGGGTTCCCCTACCTGAATAGGCTGGACGAACTCCTCAAGAGCTTCAAGGGCAGGGCCCTGATCAACGCATGGGTCCTCTACAAGTTCCGCGGCACGGTCGTACCCCGCAACGGGATGAGGTGGCTCGTCGAGGAGGCATCCCGCCTAGCATCCATGGGCTTGGGCGAGCTCGTCGAGGAGTTCTACCGAAGGGCCCGGGCGCTGGGCAGCGTAGCGGCGTAGCCTATGCTGCTAGTACCTGAAACCCCTCTTCACACCCGATCTGAGCCTTGAGCGCGCCTTCATTGCTAGGGAGAGCAGCACCAGTACCCCGAACAGAGCCTCGATCATGAGCGCTAGGAGGAGTGCGCCCGTTACCCAACCCATCATGGCTCTGAATAACCCCTAGCTACAAACAGGGGTATTTAAGGTGCACGGTTAGGATCTCTCCTCTGAAAGGCGAACCGGTTCGCATTCCCTACGAGGTTCCTACGGGGTTCCACCACCTCCTACTTCTAGACCTGCTGCGCAAGGTTCTGCTCGGGTGAGTCGGGTGAGCCTGATTACCAGGGAGCGTATGGTTAAGGGGGTTGCGGTCCTAGTGGTAACTATGCTGATCGCGAGCGTAGCGATTCTCGCAGCCCCCTCAGCCGTTGTGATAGCTGAGAAGGGCGGCCGGGAGAGTCCGAAGCCCGTAGCTCAGGACCGGAAGGTTAAGGCGGCTCAGCTCTTCGTGGGGAGGGTAAGGGAGCATATCCGCAGGGTGCTGGAGCTAGCGGAGAGGTACAACATAACCATACCCGGGAACATGAGCGAAAGAGTGGAGCTCGCTGAGCAGCTCCTAGAGAACGCGACCCAGGCCCTCGAACATGGGCGTGTTAGGGAGGCTGTTAGGCTAGCGCTAAGGGCGTCTACGGTGTTTAGGCCCGTGGCGGATTACGTGATCCACAGGCTTCCAAGAACAGCCCGTATCGAGGCGGTCGAGCAGGGGCTTAGAAGGGCTATCGAGCTGCGTAGAGATGCGGTAGAAAGGCTTAACAGGACTATTGCGTGGCTCGAGGAGCGCGGGGTAGAGGTTCCCGACGGGATAGTGAGTGCCTTGGCCAACGCCTCTAGGCTCCTCGGGAT
>QMWY01000073.1 GCA_003661865.1 Thermoprotei archaeon | reverse complement strand
CTCCTACAAGTACTGCCTTCTCACCCTTCTTAACTAGGAGTAGTAAGCATCTATCGCCTTCCACTTTGCGAACGTCAAAGCCTTTTCCTTCAACTCTTTCTATGAACTTCTCAAACATTATTGTCGCCCATCTACTACCCTCTACGAACCCTTTTATATCAGCTCCAACGGACATGTAACCCCCGGAGCGTCATGGATGCGTATAGCGTTGTTGAGCGGTACTACTCCAAGCTGATATCCCTTCCCAGCAGCGGCGTGATAGCGCTGGGCATGGTGCTTGTAGCCGCGACCCTCTCCTCCCTATGGCTGATCCTCACATCCTATGCGGTACTGTTACCCCTACTCCTCTTAGCGTACTTCTCCTCAGAGGCTGTGTACGTATCAGTGCTCAGGATCGCTGTTAGGAAAAGGCACATAACGCTCAGAAGATTAGGGGGGCTCGTACTAGCTGCGGTCCTGCTATACAGCCTAGCTGAGGCCCTCGGGATACTGAGGCGTGTAGCAGGCATGGGCTTGGCAGCGTCTGCGGGGTTCACATTCCTGGTGCTATCAGGTTTTGAGAGCATTCCGCATGCTGCGCTAACCAGCTTAGCCGCCTCCATACTATCGCTTCTGCCTCTACATGTAGCGCTCCGCATTCTGGGCTTGGAGACCGTTGATGCCTTACCCCTACAGGTAGCCACCTCCTTGATAAGCGTGAGCCTCTTCGCTGCACTCCTAGCCTACGTTAGGAGCCTCGGTAGGGACCACGGGTTGAACCCGCTGAGCTTTGCAAGGGGCTTCGTAAACGTGTGGATGGGGGGTGAAGAGGCTTACCTAGAGGAGGAGTTTGCAAGGGTTGCCGAGGTTAGGGAGCTCTACATAGACCTGCTGAGGGTCTGCAGGGATGGTAGAAGGGATGTCGTGCTCGCTATCCCAGGGATCCACTTCGGGCCATTTAGAACTATCGGTAGCTCAGCCCTACCTTACTACATAGACGAGGAGTTGGGTAAGGTAGGTATGTACTCGCTAGTCTTACACAGCGCCGGGTCCCATGAACACAACGCTGTCTATTCACGGGACTCCAGAGACATAGCCCGGTTTATAGCCCGTATCTCCGCCAGCATCAGGTGTTCTGAGAGCTTGGCACAGCCGTTCCGGGTTCACGAAAACGGATTCGAGTCCTTCACGTTTGCTACGCATAATAGGGTGGTCTTGTTCATCTCGAATCCTCAGTATGGGGCGGATGACCTTCCCTACGAGCTCCTCGATGCGGCTAGAGAGTTAGAGGGGCGTGCACCGTACGAGACCATATCCATAGTCGACTCCCATAACGTAAGGGGGGAGTCTCCACGCGATATCAGGCACCTAGCAAAACTACTCACAAAAGCTTCACATATGATCACGCCTATGTGCGAAGATGGGCTCGTGGGCTTTGCTGAGGTGCACGTAGATGGGTATGTGAAGGGCGTGTGCAGCAACCGTGTCAAGGTGCTTCTACTGAGGTGTAACGGCAAGGACTATGCACTTGTGTATGTGTATGGAAACAACGCCGAGCCTAGTGTAAGGGCCTCGATCATGAAGCTCTTAAAGAGCCTCGGCGTGACCGATGGCGAGTTCGTGACTCCGGATGACCACACATGCGCTGCCACAGCCATGGATAGCCCGTACCATGTAGTCCACGTCTCTCCGACGCTGCTAGAGGCCGTTAAAAGGGGGGTGGAGGCTGCTAGGCGCGACCTAGCACCCGCCAAGGTAGGGTTTGCAAGGATTAGGCGAAGGGTGCTCATCGTTGGCGATAGCGTCTGGAGGCTCATAGAGATCCTCGATCGCGCAGGATCGAAGATGGTCAAGCTTCTGCCCGTAGCTGTAGCACTCTCGGTAGCGCTTCCCTGTGTACTACTCCTTGCGTAGCGCAGGCTATAATGGATCGCGGGGCTACGGGAACTCGCGTCTCACACCTTATATATCATGAGCTGCCCCCAGTATTTCTAACGAGTGTTAGCCATGGAGCTTACGCTAGACGTCGTGGTCAAATACCTCGGGCAGCCTCTCCGCGATATCTACGGTAGAAACATAGGTGTGGTCACAAGCGTTTACAGCGACGTTGATGGCGTTGTAAACTCGATAGAGGTTATGACGAATGAGCTTATCCATGAGACCATACCTGCCAAGAGGCTGGACATAACCAGTGATGGTCTGAGGCTCCTACCGGAGTGGCTTGTCGAGGCGCGAGAGATAGAGAGAAGGCTAGACACCGTTAGGAAGAGGCTAGCGGCACTCGAGGAGCTCTACCGCAAGGGCCAGATACCCCACTACGCCTACGAGGAGGTTAAGGAGAAGCTATCAAGCGAGATGGACAGGCTTAGGAAGAGGGCGAAGGAGGCCAAGGAGAACCTAAAGAGGCGTATGAACGACCTCGAGAACATGATCATACACATAGAAAAGGCCATGACCCACCTACTGGTGAGCTACACCGCAGGCGAGATCCCCGAGACCCCATTCCGCTCCGCCATAGACAAGCTGAGGTTCTCTAGGCAAACAGCCCAGAACGAGAAGAAGGATGTTGAGAAGCACATAGAGCTTATAGAGAAGCTAGAGCTTGAGGCTGTCAAGAGGCTTGAGATAGGAGCGGAGAAGGAGAGCGGTGCAAAGATACCGGCTATACCTGAGAAGAGCGCTGCGGAGGCCTCTGGAGGACCAATGGTTGTTAAGGTGGTGAACGCCTAGCGAGTGGGTCAAAGAGCGTTGAAGGTGTGCCGTAGTGACAACCCCAATAACGGTTTTTGAGGGTGGTAGAGGGGGGCTCCTCTCAAAACTGCTAAGCATATTCGGGGGTGGTAGGAAGGCAGAGCGCGGCTTAATAATGGTGATAGCGGCCCTTAGGGACTTCAAGAACAAGCTTGAGGAGATGAGGAGGAGGCTTGAGGAGAGGCACAACGAGCTGCTAAGCGAGGCCATCAAGGCGTGGACGAGCGGAGATAAGGACAAGGCAACGATATTTGCGAGTGAGGTCATAGAGGTGAGGAAGCTGATCAAGAACATAAACATCGCTGACCTAGCCATAGAGAAGGTGATCCAGAGGCTTAGGACCATAGACATAGTCCGCGACACTATGAGCCTGCTAACAGTTGCTGAGATACTGAGGGGGCTTAGAGAGAGGCTATCGACCGTGATGCCAGACCTGGTATCCGCTCTCGATACCGTGATAAGCAACGTGAACTCGCTGGTATCATCAACTAGGGTGCCCGAAACAGGTCTCAGCACCTCGGCCGTTACGCCGAAGAGCCCTGAGGTCGAGAAGGTGCTCAAGGAGGTTGAGAAGCAGGCAGAACAGCGGATGCTGAAGGGGTTGGGGCCCATGCCAGAGGTTATAGCTAGACTTGCGCAGAGCGAGGAGCATAGAAGGAGTGCTACGCAGAGGAGCTACGAGCCGCTAGCGGTAACCACAATCCCGCCGGTGCCTGCGCAGCCTGCCTCGTTCAGGGGCTTTGGACCTGGGTACTCTCCGCGGAGCTCACGGATAAGGCTCGAGGATAAGGTGTATGAGTACATAATAACGCACGGGGGCTTCATCGACGTTGCTGACTGCGCCCTACGCTTCGGTGTGACCAAGGAGGAGGTGATTGAAGCCCTCAAAGCTCTTGAGCGCAAGGGTCTGATAAGATTATCCTAAACACTATTTCTTCAAGGTGTTTCTACATGAGCCACGAGTACCTAGAGGCACTTGCTAAAAGGTACGTAAATGAGGCTCTAATAAACGAGAAGGCGGGTAACTACCTAGACGCAGCCAAGCTGTACCGTAAGGCTGCGGAGATCCTACGCGTGATAGTATCGCATCGCCCGGGCGACCCGCTTGCGCCTACTTATAGGGAGCTGGCACGGAGCTATGAAAGGAAGGCTAAGCAGCTCGAGGAAGGGGCTAAGGTAAAGCTGCCCTCCGGAGGCCATGAGAGCGAGGACCTGGAGAAGCTCATCGAGGATATAGTGGTTAGGGAGAGGCGTGATGTGAGGTTCGAGGATATCATAGGGCTTGATGAGGCGAAGCAGGCTATTATGGACTCCATAGTCTACCCCACGAAGAGGCCTGACCTCTTCCCCCTAGGATGGCCCCGAGGGATCCTCCTATACGGACCCCCAGGCTGTGGGAAGACGATGCTGGGGGCGGCTGTTGCGAGGGAGATAGACGGGGTGTTCATGTACATCAGCGCAGCCAACATAATGTCTAAGTGGCTTGGGGAGGCTGAGCGTAAGGTAGCGGCTATCTTCAAGTATGCTAGGAAGGTGAGTGAGGAGCAGGGCAAGCCCGTGATAGTGTTCATAGATGAGTGCGAGGACCTCCTAGGGGTTTACGAGCAGGAGATCGGGGGTGAGGCGAGGGTTAGGAATCAGTTCCTGAAGGAGATGGATGGCCTGCTGGACAAGGGTAAGAAGTACTTCGTGTACGTACTGGCCGCGACCAACAAGCCCTGGAAGCTTGATGTGGGCTTCCTCAGGCGGTTCCAGCGCAGGATCTATGTACCGCCCCCGGATAGGGAGGCTAGGAGAGCCCTTTTCGAGCACTACGCAAGGGGGCTTAGGCTTAGCAACGACGTCGACTTCGAAGCATTAGCCGAGAAGACCGAGGGTTACTCGGCTAGTGATATACGCGACGTGGTTATGGAGGCGCATCTCAGGACTGTGCGTGAGCTGTTCCAGAAGGGCGATATCTATGGGGATCCGAGACCTATAACCATGAGGGATTTCGAGGAGGTGATTGCGCGTAGAAAACCCAGCATATCACCACAGCTGCTGAGGCTCTACAACGAATGGCGTGAGCGGTTCGGCACCTAGCCTACTAGACCTCCTCAGCTCTCCTACCCCCTCCTCCCCCAACCTCAACGCTCTCCAGAAGGTCCGGGACCAGCTTCAGTATATCAAACTCCGATACTATACCCATCAGTATACCTCCCTCACCCACTACGGGTATGTGCCTATGCCCCGTGCTGCTCATCAGCAGTACCACATCCTTTATGGGTGTGTTAGGCTCAACTATAGTCACAGGCTTAGCCATTATATCGCTCACCTTGAGTTCGCGCGGATTCAGCCCTCGAGCAACAACCTTGTCCACTATATCCCTAGCTGTTACGATGCCCACGACCCTGCGCTCCCTATCTATAACCACGAGTGAGCTCACGTCGCGGGCAGCCATGATCTTCGCAGCCTCCTCGACGCTCGCGCTGGGCTCTATGGTAACAGGGTTGGGGACCATTATGTCGCTGGCGGTTAAGGAACTCATAGGATCGCTGCACCCAGATAAGGTGTCAAGGGCCAAGCATAAAAGGCTGTTGCGGTTGGGGCTCAAACCTCTCTAAACACAATCCTGACCACCCTGCTACGCCCAGGTATCCTCTTAGCTATCTCATCCACACTCATAGCCTCGACACAGTGCCTAAGGCTTTCAAGCCTCTTCTCAAGCACCCTGCGGATCCTTTTAGCCACCCTTGAGGGATCCTCATCACCCGGGACCAGCACTACGAACCCCACTAGCCTACCGCTTCTGTAATCGCCTTCGATCCTCGTGGGGGAGCCCACCACTACTCTGAGGCACTCATCAGTCTTTTCGACCCCTAATCCAAGCTCGAGCTTAACTCCGCGGATATAGTTTCTCTTTCCATAGACCATGAAGGCTCCTCGCGGAAGGTACTCGCCCGATGGTGGTGATAGGGATACCTGCTCGCCCCAGACCCAGTATACGTCAACGCTTCCCATACCGCTCTTCCACGCCTTGCTATAGCATGCGGCGAGGACAGCTGCCTCCTCTATACTCTCCCTAGACGGGGTCTTGCCACCCGTTTTTATGACTACGGCTGAGCCCCCCTGTATATCCGCGTGCAGGACTATGTCACTAGGCTCTACATATCTCCTGATAATAGCCCTGTTCTGGCTTGCATCCCTACCGCCTATGACTAGGAACCCCTCCGGAGTTATGGTCCAGTGAAACCTCTCAAACCATTCGCTACGTCTCCTCACAACAGCAGAACTGCTCTTAACCTCGACGCTTCGCTGCTTACGCAGCTTCTCAACCTCCTCCTCTAGACGGCGAAGCTCCTCCTCAGATCTCCTGATAGCCTTCTCGAGCTCTACAAGCCTCTTCCTAAGGCTGTTGTAAACCCCAATCGCGTCCATCCTAACATCCACCTCAACCTCAACACCCCCTATCTTCACCCTAGCAACCCCACGGCTAGGCGAGTAGCCGACCACCCCCCCACAGCTATCAACGCCTCTCCAGCCCTGTTTAGCAGCCCTCCTCAGGCACTCCATGAGCT
>QMWY01000072.1 GCA_003661865.1 Thermoprotei archaeon | reverse complement strand
GACCACGACCGCTTCGTCGACGAGGGTCTTCGCTAGGTGTGGAGGGACGTCGATGTCTAGGATCACGAGATCGACATGGGCGCCCACCTCATCTTCGAAAACCGCCTGGACCCACCCAACATCTATCATGCTCCGGGGTCTGCGCCCGAGCTTGACGGCTACATCAACATCGCTTCCGCAGCCCCTACGCGCAAGGGAGCCAAAGAGGAGTACGTATCTAGCACCGACCCTCTTAGCAGCCCTCACCAGCCCGTCCCGCACGTCGTCTATGCATGGATCCCGGGCTACGCGAGTAAGCCTCTCGAGCACCTCGGGTATGTTCCTCTCGATCTCCCTGAAGGCCTCCTCCTCAAGACCCCTATCAAGCTCGGTGTACATGTGTACAAGCACGTTTCTGAAGCCTGCGAGCCCTACGAGGAACCTGCGATGCTCATCCCCTAGCCCCAGCCTAGCTGCTAGCCACGAGGCGAGCTCCCTATAGCTAGAGGGCTTGACCCCCCGCTCCCTAGCCGCTAGAAGAGCCGCTATGTCAAGCAGCACCTGGGCTACCAGCTGCGCAAGCCTCTCAACAGCGTAGATCCTCTCACGCCCAGCGAGGTAGTCCCTATAGGCAGCTACGAACTCCTCGTAGTACCCCCTGAGAAGCTCCACGAGTACACCCATCCTCCCCAAGAACACCAACCACTGTCGATATACATAACTTAGAGGTTATTAGTCACGATCCCGAGGATCATTAACACCTTGAAAGAGTCTAGGGCTGTTCTAAGGTTCTTTAAAATTCCATTATACTTAAGACTAGAGGCCATGCATAGGTATACCCTACCAAGACCTCTACTGGGTTTCGGCCACTGCGTAATTCAGGCGCCTAATAACCTAATCCAGATAGCGAGGTGATCATAGCCTACATACGTAGCATTACTTAGTGCTTCAGTACGCCGCGTAACACTAGCGATAATATCAGTAAAGACAGCTCTAGATCCTAAAAGCGCCGAGGAGTAGTCATAGCTTGAGCATTCTTGCTTAGCTATAGTCTACTTGTTCATTGTTCATCTTTTAGGAGTTCTTTTATCACTACCCTAAGGTAATCAACGTTTTTAGCTACGCTTTCCACGGTATTTTCATAAGAACCTCCCTCTATTACCAATCTGCCTCTATACCCGTATTCGTAGAAAGTTCTAAGTAGCGTATACATGTCGATGCTACCCTTATACAGTGGCATATGTACCCTAGGGGTCTTCTGCCCAAAATTGTTGCTTAGATGAACATGAGCCACATACTCTCTAATCCTGCGGAAGTATTCGATGGGATCGATGTACGTATTTGCGTGGGCTACATCAAACGTTATCTTAACGTTCGGGTGATCGACCTCCCTCACTATCGATAAAATGACCTCGGGTTTTACAGCAAACTGCCGGGGGTTATTCTCCATATTCTCAACACATATAGTCACGCCGTAGTCCTGGGCTTCACCCGCTACGATCTTTAGGCTCTTGACAGCATAGGCTATGTATGTAGAGTCGTTGATATAGCGTGTAGTCCTCCTACCGGGGTGTACAACGACTATCTCGGAGCCTAGCTCATGCGCTAGCCTAGCAGAGCCTAGCATCTGTCTAACGGATTCTTTCCTTATACCCGGGTTTATGCTAGCTATGTTCACGTCATGGCATGAAGCATGGACGGTTACGCTGATGTCGTAAGATGCGAGCACATCCCTGATCTTGCTTATGTACGGAGCATCGTCAATAGCGGGATACACCGCGGGATGGTCAGCCCAGATTTCGAGAAGCTCTACACCGATCCTCGAGCATATCTCAAGGGCCTCCTCAAGGCTATAGTTCCAGAATATTGAGTGGCTTAGGCCTATGGCCCATACCAAGGCTATCCACCCTTTAGCAGCTTAACAGCCTCGTCTAGAGGCCTGCCCTCATGTATCACCATCCTTAGAGCTGCCGTGATCCTCTCCGGATAGGGGTGCTGCCATATATTCCTACCAAAAGCCACTCCTATAGCCCCAGCCTCTAGAGCATCCCTAACCATCATCAGCAACTGCTCCTCCTTCTCAACCCTAGGCCCCCCAAGGATTACTATGGGAGATGCAGATGCGCTGACCACATACTTGAAGCTCTCCTTGGAGCCCGTGTAGAATGTCTTTATGATATCCGCACCCACCTCATTGCAACGCCTAACGTAGTGTGCTAAGGTATCAGGGCTGTGCGGGTTCCTCTTAGGATACACCTCGATCATGAGCGGCATGCCCCAGCTAGTACATATGGACGCTAGCTCAAGCAGCCTATGGATGTTATCGCTATCCCTCTCCGTCTCCGCAAAGAACATTACCTTTATACAATCCGCGCCCAGCTTAACGGCTGCCTCTACAATATAGGGATAGCTGACCGTTGTTTTCACAACCCCTATGCTGGCGATAACCCCTAGACCCTTAGGGATAAAGCTTTCTACGGCTTTCAGCATACCCAAGTTGAGCATCACTGCATCCGCGCCCCCTCTCCATACCTTGCTGATTACATCCGCAACTTTTTCAAGGCCTCTAACAGCTCCAAGAGCTATGCCGTGGTCCATAGCGACGATCAGTGTTCTACCGTCGGGGGCTATGATTCTGTTTAGCCTGAGCCCGTTTCTCAAGCTCAGCACCTCTTCATGGAGTTACGACTACCTTTAACCCTTCTCTTGCTAGAGCAGTTTCGAACGCCTCCTTGATCTCGTCTAGACGGAGCACATGGCTTACAATGTCTCTGAGCACAACAGCACGTGTTGTTATAAGCCTAAAGGCCTTGTAGAACTGCTTAGTCGTCCTGCCCTCCACACCAATTATTTTAAGCTCCTTGAAGTGCACGATATTCGGGTCTAGCTCAACAGTTATCGATGGATACCTAGCAGCGAAGAGCAGCACAGTCCCTGCCTTAGCTGTAGTCCTCAGGGCTAAACTGAAGGTTTCTTTAGTAGTTGCGGTAAGAACTGTTACGTCGACTCCATACCCTTGAGTGAAGCCCAGGATCTCCTTCTCGACATTATCCGCCTTCGGATTCAGTACTAGGTCAGCTCCACACCTCTCAGCAGCCCTGATCCTATGCTCTAGAACCTCTGAGACAATGGTTCTCAAGCCCATGAACTTGAATAGCTTTAGGAACATAAGCCCTATGGGACCGGCACCTATGATATGAACAATGTCTCCGGGAAGAAGCTCTCCGGCTTTTTCAACAGCATTTACACAGCATGCAAGAGGTTCGCAAAGCGCAAGCTCGATAAAATCAATAGTTTTGGAAGCTTTGTATACGTACCTCGACGGGATCCTAATGTACTCGGCAAACCCATTAGGTAAAGGACCTTTCCTCTCACAAAGGTTATCCAGACCCCTTCTGCAGTATCTACAGACCCCACACCTAATCATAGCGTCTAGAATCACGACATCTCCTGGAGAAACGTGAGTTACATCCTTACCAACCTCCTCTACAATCCCTGCAACCTCATGACCTACGGGTATCGGATACTTACCTTTGAAAAGCCCTAGGTATATCCTGAGGTCGAATGGGCATACGCCGCACGCCTTAACCTTCACAACAACGTCATCTGGCCTCTGAATAGCTGGCTTAGGTACTTCAACAACCCTGACATCCCTAGGGCCAAACACGTAAGCTGCCTTCAAGGTAGTTCCCTAGAACCCTTAGAGCTATAGAATTTAAACCAATGCGATCACCTGATACTTAAGTACTTACGCGCTAGATAGAGACGATTTATACCAGTATTATATATGGACTAAATGCATGGATCCTTACTTAGTGGCCTCTACTACGAATAGCGGATTCTTACCTAGGATAAGCTTCTCAAACCCTCTTACAGGAGCCAATGTAGTGAAGAAAGCATCGATTACTTTGGAGCAGTCATGAAGCATAATTAGCTGGGCTTCACCAGCTGTTCGCTCGATCGCGCGCGAAACTCTCTTGACGGACTTCGCCATTCAGCGGTACCCCAATCCCTTCCCACGGTCTGAGTACTCGTCCTACTTTATTAGGTTAGCTATTCGCAATTGATGCCCGCTTTGCGATGCTAGGCTCCCGAGCTGTTTGCGCAACTCGGCTACATTAAGATCGCGATGATTTATTCTGCACTTTTTATCTGCAAGCGCCCTTACGGTCTCCATTGCCTTCTTAACAGCTCCCGCCCTATCGCGCCACTTCCTGAGCTCCCCGAGGTGTGGGAATATTATTGCGTCTCTAGGGCATAGCTTTGCGCAGGTGTCGCACCCAACCATGCAGTTGTAGGGCCTTGCAACTACGGGCCTCATCTTCTCAAAGTCCCAGTCGTAGACGTTTCTACCGCTACAGGTTAGGAGGCAGAGCCCGCAGCCTATGCACCTCTCGTAGTCTATCCTGGGGTACCACGGGATCTCCTTCCTTGGGATACCCCACCAGCTAGTTTCTGAAAAATCCTTTATAGGTCTTCCAAGGATGTCTTTACCTACGACAGGGACTTTCTCTAACGCCATTATCTAACCCGTATCTTACCTGAAGAATTTTTCAGTTGTATAAAAGCATTATGCTCTGCTGTACATAATTTAGGATAGGCGGGGACGTGATGGGTGGAGTTACTGAGCTTAGGAGGGCTGTAGAGAAGGCTAAGAAGCTATGTGGCGAAGGTGTTGAGAACGTAGTCAGGGCTAGGCGCGGGGAGAGCCTAGAGGTCCCGGATGTGGACTGGTTGGCAAGGGCTTCAGAACTCCTTTCCGCGCTAGCTAACCCCGTAAGGCTCGGTATCCTAGCGCTCCTAGCACAGCACGACCTCCCAGTATGTATGCTGGCGAGCGTTCTAGGGGTCGAACCATCGCTCGTGTCCCACAGCCTAAGGGTGTTGAAGAGCCGGGGGCTCGTAGCTTCGTATAGCATTGGTAGGTACAAGGTCTACACACTTGCCCATAAGGAGCTCGTGGAAGAGCTCCTTAGGCTACTCCGCAGCCACCTAACCAAGCCCGGGAAGAGGTGAGGAATGGGCAGCGTGTCCTAACCTTAGCGGATATATCTACGCCCAGACTTCTATGCCCGGCGCATCTCCGTGCCCCAGGGCTCAACGTGATACTGGTCGTCCTTGATAGCCTTAGACAGGACCATGGGCTTCGGACATGTCAGAATCTATTTAGTCGGCAATATAGCCGATGCGCCAAATAGATTAACTGATATCTGGTTAATGCCACGTGAGAAGCGTATCAGTTAAGGCTTTATTACATGTTAAAACTGTTTACACAAGCACAGTAAGGAAATGTGATTTCACAAAGGATTAACTACCTCATGTAATTAAGTCAATTCTCTGCTAACATAACATCTTAGTTCTGAGTTCTTCAATACTAATCTTCCCTATGAGAATTGTATCTATACCTAGGCGTTCTGCATGTACAGCCATAGGTTCGTCATCAGTTATTAATACCGCATTGAACGTTTTAGCTACTGCTATGAAATAAGTATCGAAACCGCTCGATCCTACTTCAAGAGCTATCTGGATAACATGGTCCCTAATCTCTTCCTCGTGAATTATATGGTAGTATTCTGAAGACTTTAGCAATTCAACAACTTCTCTAGATAGAGAGCTTGAGGCTAGCCTAGTTGGTACACCAGCTACTTCTATGAGTGCAACGAAAAGGTATGAGCACCTTTAATACGCTTCTGCCTCACCAATCGTATCAGCAATCTTGACTTCTCATGTGTTTCAGCCTCACGCTCGTAAATATCTCTAGGCAGCCATCTGCTGGGTTTCAGAACGGCTTTTACAATCACGCTTGTGTCGAATACCATCCTACCCATCGCTCTCTGCCTTCCCTAAGAATCTTATCTACATCCTCTTTAGCTTCAATTTCGATCTCTTCAATAAGCTCAGAGAACTCTTTAGGTAGCACAACTATTCTAACCTCCTCACCTTCCCTAAGATCTAGCTTTTCGAGGGGCTTCAAAACACCATTCTCATACCGGGCACGGATAACCCTAGCCATAGCACTAACCTCCCAATAGATGCCGCTGCAATTAACCTTGATAAACTAGCAATATCCGCGATAAATGCCTTTTACAGATTCAATAACAACAGTACTTCAACCATTACTTCTCAGCGCATAAAGGGTCTTCAAGGTAGATACGAGCTGGGGTAGGGGCAGCGCTCAGCTCCGCCTACACCTGGCGAAAGACCTCCTGGTGGCTTATCATGCGGCATGATGAGTTCACGACGAGCTGAGCAGGTGATGAGCGTCCCCTTGCTGATACGCGGGGGGCTACGAACCTTTGTAGAACCTTATCCCTATCTCCAGCACATCGCGTCTAT
>QMWY01000071.1 GCA_003661865.1 Thermoprotei archaeon | reverse complement strand
GGGTGATAGTGACTGAGGTAGACCCCGTGAGAGCCCTTGAGGCTGTGATGGACGGGTTCGAGGTCATGCCTATGGAGAGGGCTGCAGAGCTAGGGGACATATTCATAACGGCCACGGGCAACATCAACGTGATAGACGAGAGGCACCTCATGAAGATGAAGGACGGGGCTATACTTGCAAACGCAGGGCACTTCAACGTCGAGATCAACATCAAGGCGTTGGAGGAGCTAGCCGTAGAGGTGCGCGAGGTGCGTAAATATGTCAAGGAGTACAGGCTCAGGGATGGCAGAAGGCTATACCTTCTCGCTGAGGGGAGGCTTGTAAACCTAGTAGCTGCTGAAGGACACCCAAGCGAGGTCATGGATATGAGCTTTGCAAACCAAGCACTATCTGTGGAGTTCATAACTAAGAACCGTGGTAAACTAGCCGTAAGACTCCATAGCGTACCGCGTGAAATAGATGAAACCGTAGCCAGACTGAAGCTCGAGTCTATGGGTATAGAGATCGACAGTCTCACCGAGGAGCAGAAGAGGTATCTAGAAAGCTGGAAGGCGTGAGGCGGGGTCGGTCCTGGCCACTCTCTTCACCCATCGAGGAAAGGGTGTGTACTCCTCATCCCCCAGTAGGCTCGGGTGCGCAGGGCTTAATCACCTATCATAGTCGGTGGTTTTCATCATCGCCTAACAGGTAGCGTGAAAGAGATGATGCTACTGTATCTGCTAGCTTAAGTGGGTAGGGGTAGGGGTGGTAGATCCTCGAGCTTGCTACAGCTTGGCGCGCCACGGCAGTACTCACGCCATAGCTAGCTATACGTAGTGCAGAGCCCTGTCCATGCTCTAGAGGGGTGCTGCGGCGGTAAACACCCTCTATGATGCCGTACCTGTAGCGCCAATCAGGGAAGTGGTTAGCAAGCGCTTTACGCACCTTCTCCATGTTCAGCGGCCTCCAGAAGATAACTGCTATGGGAAGTCCTGTGATCAGGTGCAGCCTCTCCGGATCTATTATGTTGAACCCAGCATAGGTCACCCCATCTAGGAACACTAGCTGCGGTTCCGCTCGTACCCTACACTTGTCAACTAGGTATGCGGCTGCTGTAGTAGCGTCCAGTCCATCAACGGTTATGTATGTGAACTCTATACAGAGCACCGACGCTGAGGGGTGTCTTGTCATAACGGCCGCGAGTACAGTTCTCCCCCTCATACCCTTGAACTTCTTCGGGAAATACCCATCGTCAATGCCTAGGTAATGCGAGGAGCCTGATCCTGGGGTCCTCAAGGAGCGCTGCCTCTATTGCTTCGTAGGGGGCGGCTAGCGAGATTATCCTAGTCTTTCCGTACCGCCCCCTACTCACAATACGTGCGTTAATAACCCCAAGCATATCAAGCTCGCTTATGATATCGCTAGCCCTACGCTGTGTCACGCTCTCTATACCGAGTCTTCTGCAGAGTGCGCGGTAGTAGTTGTACACCTCACCTGTTGTAGCGCTTCCCTGCCCACGCGTTATAGATAGTATTGAGTAGAGAATGAGCTTTCCGTGAAGCGGTAGAGTCTGTACAACCTCGCTTACACGATCGCGCTCGATCTCCATGCGTGCTTTATACACATGCTCTAGAAGCACCTTCGACGACCCCTCGCGTTCGGCGATCTCGCCGGCTACACGCAGCAGGTCTAGCGCGCGCCGTGCATCACCATGCTCCCTTGCAGCGAGTGCAGCGCAGAGCTGTATAACGCCCTCACCAAGCACACCTGGGCGGAATGCCAGCTTGGCCCGCTGCCTAAGTATATCCTCCAGCTGCACAGCATTGTATGGGGGGAACACTATCTCAACTTCCCCTAAGCTGCTCCGGACACGGGGATCCAGGTTCTCAACAAGCTTGATGTCGTTGGTGATCCCCACAACCGTTATCTTCGAATGGGCTAGTTCTTCGTTACCACGTGTTAGCCTATAGAGCAGCTCGTCCCCCTGCTTCCTAACGAGGAAATCGATCTCGTCGAGCACCGATATGAATATCGCGCTCTTCGCGTCTAGCGCCTCTATAAACCTCCTATAGGCCTCAGCTGTTGATAGGCCCGTGAACGGTAGCCTTAGACCCAGGCACTCGCTAAGCCTTAGGATAACCCGATACGTAGTGTCGTCCTGTCTCACATTTACATAGCAGCTAATCACATTGACCCCTAGCTGGAGCGCCTTCTGCTTAAGCTTCTTCAACACAAACTTCGTAACGGCGGTTTTACCCGTGCCCGTAAGCCCATATATAAACACGTTGCTAGGTCTAGCGCCCTGGAGGGCAGGTGCTAAGATCGAGCCTAGCCGCGCGATCTGCTCCTCTCTATGCGGAAGTTCGTCAGGTATGTAGTCAGGCCTTAGAACCTCACGGTTTATGAAGATGCTCGACGAGGTTGCCCGCTCAAAGATCATCTCTAGTATGTCTGACGCTCTAGAAACCACGCTTCACCCCTACAAGCCAAGCTCTGACTCGGCGTGGTTATAAGGTAGCTGACGGCATGAGCGCCTACTATGAAAGATATATAATCCCGCTGCTTTATGAGCAGGAACTCGGTGGGCCGGTAGCTCAGCCTGGAAGAGCGCTCGGTTTGCACCCGAGAGGTCCCGGGTTCAAATCCCGGCCGGTCCACCAAATAATCGGTATCCCCCCACACTTCTCACACAACACATCTGCTGGGAGGCAGTGGGACCGGTAGCACCACGGGTGATGAGTAAGTTCTGAGGTATGTCCCATGCCTAGAGAGGGCATATATTAGGGGTAGAAGGTTTTGAACGACCCCGCTGGCTCCCCTCTTCATCCGCCCCCGCTAGGGGGTGTCTGAGAGGTTCCCGTAAAACTCCCCGAGTTCTGGGGAAAAAGTGCCTTTCGGCTTGGGGCTAGATCAGTGGTAGGCCTAGGGCCATCCTTATAGCTATTATGAATGGTATGAATACTGTTGAGGATATCGCCATGAGCTTGATCAGTATGTTTAGCGAAGGCCCTGCGGCATCCTTCAGCGGGTCGCCCACGGTATCGCCTATGACCGCGGCCTTATGCGCCTCTGAACCCTTACCTCCGAAAGCACCTGCCTCTATATGCTTCTTGGCGTTATCCCATGTATTGCCTACGTTACCCTGGAACAGTCCTAGGAGGAGTCCACTTGCTGTGGCACCTAGTAGCGCTCCCCCTAGGGCTTTCAGCCCTAGGAATCCCCCTATGAGTATGGGCGTTGCGAGCGCTATGACTCCTGGGATTATCAGGCGCTTTATGGCATAGCGCGTCACTATGTCGACTGCACGTGCGTAATCAGGCTTCTCCTTCCACTCGAGGATTCCCGGCTTTTCGCGGAACTGTCTCCTGATCTCCTCAACGAGAACGAATGCTGCAGCTGTTACCGCCTCTACTACAACAGCCGTGAAGAGTGCGGGTATAGCGGCTCCTATTATCAGCCCTGTAAGCACGTCAGGGCTGCTGAGCGAGAAGAGGGTCACTATATCGACTCCGCCTAGGTATGGCTTAAGGTTGGAGACGTAGGTGAAGAGTAGTGCTAAGGCTGTTAGTGCTGCTGAGCCTATAGCGTAGCCCTTGGATATGGACTTCATTGTGTTGCCCGCGGAGTCCAGCTTATCGGCCAGCTCACGGACCTCCTCAGGATACCCTGCCTGCTCAGCAAGCCCTGCAGCATTATCAACTATAGGGCCGTAGGCGTCCGCAGACACGACTATACTCGTGACCGCCAGCATTCCAACTCCTGCCAGCGCAACTGAGTATATACCGCCTAGTATCCCCGCCATGCCGAGGCCCGAGACCACGGCGTGGCCTATGTTGTATGCTATCAGGGCCGCTAGACCTATCGAGATCACGGGTATGAATGTGCTGTAGAACCCCATGGAGAAGCCGCTGAGTATTGTTAGTGCTGGACCTGCTCTCGAGAAGGCTGCAACTGTTTTGACTGGGCGGTAGCTAGGTGAGGTGAAGTAGTCCGAGGTGAACCCCACTATCCCGCCCGCTATGAGTCCGGAGAGCGCTGCTGCCCAGAGCCCCTGGAGATGGATGAACCCGGAGGCTACGCCAGCTATGTACGTGGTTATCGCTACTAGGGTGAGCCCCACTATGGATGTAGCGGTTAGGGTCCTAGAGGGCTCCCTGATCGGTGAGAGCTCGACGAACTGCACAGCTACTATAGATGTCAGCAGCGCGACTGATGCGAATAGGAGGGGGTATGCTACTAGGTGGAACACCTCGGCGCCTATGAACGTTGCTATGCTCATGGCCGCCACGACGCTTTCTACGTAAGACTCGAAGAGGTCTGCGCCCATCCCAGCGCAGTCCCCCACGTTGTCTCCTACGTTATCAGCGATAACCCCGGGGTTACGCGGGTCGTCCTCGGGGATTCCTACCTCCACCTTACCAACTAGGTCTGAGCCGACATCAGCAGCCTTAGTGTATATCCCTCCCCCAACCCTGGCGAAGAGCGCTACGGTGCTAGCGCCGAATGCATAACCTAGGACGGGGGTTACGGCAGCTCTCAGCTGCTCAATCGATGTTGCAGTGTCGGCCCCGAAGAGCTTTAGGAGGAGCGATATCCCCAGCATGCCAACCCCTCCAACGAGGAACCCCGTTACCGAACCTCCGCGGAACGCTATTCTTAGGCCCCGCTTCAGATCGTGGTTCTTCAGGAATGAGAGTACCCGGACATTCGTTAGGATCGCGGTGTACATACCTAGTATGCTTACGGCGGCGGAGCTGAGTGCTCCGAAGAAGTACGCCAGTCCGGTGTTAATCATTATAGGACTGCCCTTTACAACACCGGAGATCAGGAGCAGCAGTGTTATGACGACGAATACCGATGTCACAACCGAGTACTGCGATCGCATGAAGGCTATAGCGGCCTCCCGTATGTATTCGTGGATCTCAGCGGCACGATCCTTGGGATAGGGGGTCCTTAGTATGCTGAGGGCTAGGTAGACCACGTAGAGAAGCGCTGCAACACCCGATGCTATACCTAGGTTTATAGCCAGCGAGACCACGTTCATGTATTCCCACCTAAGCATGACCTAGTCTACACAGTAGAGCACTCACAGCTCGGGCTTATACAGTTAGGTGCAGGGCTTGTGAACAGCGCGTGTAACAGGTTAAAAAGGTTTGATCAGGTGCCTAGCGCCTCCATGCGTGTGCGGCTGCCTCAGCCATGCTCCTTATAACCTTCTCAGGCTCAGGCGCCTTCATAATTGCTGAGGCAACAAGTACGCCAGCCGTGCCTAGCTTTATAGCGGCTTCCACATCCTCGGCCTTAGATATGCCCGCTCCTGTAAGTATGATAACGTCTCTATTCACCTTGCGCACCTTTTCCACAGTACCCGTGATCACCTCGGGCTTAGCCTTCGACACTGCTATCCCGGTACCTATGAGCTCCGGGGGCTCCACAGCTATCGCAACGGGCTCCACAGCTGCTACAGCAGCTGCTGTTGAAGCCGTATCAGCACATACAAGTGTCTCCAAACCGAGCTTCTTTGCCATGTCAACAGCCTTCACGATCTCATCTATCCTTATCCTATGCTCGCTATGGTTTAGCAGAACCCCCTTAACACCTATGTCCTTAAGCGCCTCTATGGGGATCCAGCCCGTATGAGCGCCATACCCTACGGGTTCTCCGTGCTGTGCGAAGACCGGTATCTCAACGGCGCTGATTATCTGCCTAAGCTCTGTATAGGGAGGTATCACTATCACTTCTACACCCGTGTCACGTGCAACTCTCTCAGCAGCCTTAGCTATCTCTACAGCCTTGGATCCAAAGGCTGATGGATACGCCTTGAAGTTTATCGCAAGTACGGGTACCTTCATAGGGTTACACCTCGTAAAAGTTGGGTGTCGAAATTAAAAATCAGGTTAGTGAAAAATAGCTACTGTTTAGTCGTGGCTCTTCAGAAGCTCGGTCCTTACCTTGGGCCCCTTGACCTCGTATAGGCGCGCCTCCTTGAACCTGTCCTTGAGAGCCTCTAGCACCTGTGGCAGCGTTGTGTACTCCATCTCCTCAGGACCTAGCCTGTGCGGCATGAACGGCCCGTGCCTCCTCATGTAATCGGCGATCTGCTGGGCCATCCTCCTCGCCTCATCGAATGCCGGGTCATCGAACATGTCGGAGGGTCCTATTAGCCTACCATTCTTTATGTTGAAGCCTAGTGCTATGACCCTGGGCGGGCCGTCGAAGCGCGTGCACCTAGCATGCCTCTGGCTCACTGGCATCAGCGGGCCCCAGTGGCTTCCACGCATCCACCCGGCTACTAGGTGCGGGAAGGCGAAGGGCTCTAGGATCTCGCCGGCTGCGGGGAACCCCGC
>QMWY01000070.1 GCA_003661865.1 Thermoprotei archaeon | reverse complement strand
GCTCTCGATATTCAAGGAGGCTGTCAAGAGCGCGCTGTCCTGAGCCCTAAACCTTTTTCCCAAGAGGGCCCCGCATACCCAACGCTTATCTACATGCTAAGCGCACGTGCTTTGGGGCGCCATATGTACAGGGCACCCTTCTACACCCGGGGAGGGGTAGTCGCCTCGGAGCACCCTATAGCATCGGTTATCGGGGCCGAGGTTCTGAAGAGGGGTGGAAACGCGTTTGACGCTGCCGTGGCCACGAGCCTCGCCCTAGCCGTAACGCTCCCGCATCTAGGGGGTTTGGGAGGGGACTTCTTCGCGCTTGCAAGGCTTAGCAGCGGCGAGATCGTGTTTATAAATGGCAGCGGCTACGCGCCTTCGAAGCTCACCCCGGAGCTTGTTAGGAGCAGGGGCTTCTCCTCAATGCCTAGGCGAGGCCCCCTGGCGATCAGCGTTCCCGGGATGGTTGACGGGCTCCACCTCCTGTGGAAGAGGTTCGGGAGCCTCGAGTGGAGAGAGCTGGTCAAGCCCTCCGCCGAGCTTGCTCAACGCGGCTTCCCGGCATCGAGGAGCCTGGCAATATCCATCCAGAGCCTCCTCAGCGAGCTCTCGGGGGATCCGGGGTGGCTCAGCAGCTACGCACGCAGGGGTAGGGCGCCACGCACGGGTGATTTGATGAGGTTTGAGGGGCTGGCGAGGGCGCTGGAGATGATCGCTGAGGACCCAAGGAGCTTCTACGAGGGCGAGGTGGCCGAGGCGATCGTGAGCTATGTCCAGGAGCGGGGCGGGGTGCTCACACTCGACGATCTCAGGGGTTACAGGGCTGAGGAGGACAGGGCCATAGACATAGTGTATAGGGGTAGGCGAATCTACGAGATGCCCCCGAACACCCAGGGGGTCACAACGCTACACATGCTCATGCTGCTTGAGGACGGGCTCGACCCGAGGAGGATCGGGCCTAGGAGCAGCGAGAGGATCGAGCTGTTCCTAAGGGCTGCGCGGGCGGCGTACTGGGCTCGGGATAGCTACGTAACCGACCCCCGGTTCATGAAGGTGGGGGTTGAGGAGCTGCTTAGCAGGGAGTTCATCGAGAGGCTCAGGAGCGCGGCTACCAGAACAGGTCCCCGGCCCCCGGGCGATGGCGACACGACCTTCTTCGCAGTGGTCGATGCGGAGGGCAACGCTGTTGCTGGTATACAGAGCCTGTTCTACGCCTTCGGCTCCGGCGTGGTGGAGCCGAGGTTCCAGGTGCCGCTGAACTCCCGGGCCTCCTCCTTCTCCCTGGATCCGGGGCACATCAACAGGCTCGAGCCTGGGAAGAAGACCATGCATACCCTATCCGCAGTGATCGTAGAGGATGGTGATAGGGTGCTGGTGGTTGGGCTCTCCGGAGGACACTACAGGCCACTGCTGCATGCACAGCTCCTAACAAACCTCATAGACTACTCCATGGATCCCCAGGAGGCTATCGAGCACCCGAGGTTCTTATGGGAGCTGTGGAGCGACGAGATCAGCGTTGAGGAGGGGTACGATGTTGGGGAAGGTCTAAGGAGGAGGTACCGCGTAACGGTGAGGGGGTACCCATCACGCCTAGGAGTAGCCGCCATAGCTGAGCTACGCCCCGGGTTCAGGGCGGGGTACTGCGATATAAGGGGCGATGGGCTCCCCGTAGGCACCCCGGTGTAGCACGCCTATGGCGCAAAACGCTTTACCGCTCTTTAGTAGGGCTTCCGCAGTGACGTGGAGACCTTCTACTCCTTTTTAACCATGTTCTTCACCTCCTCTACAAGCCTCAGCACTCTCTTCATAGCGTTCTCAACATCCCTAGCAGCACACCACCCCTCGTAGAAGCATATGTGCATCGTATTGCCGGCATTCCATGCATCGCTGACCCACTCCCCTAACTCATCCTCAAGCCTCCTCTTGTACTCCCACAGCTCTCCATGGCTAGTGAGCCTCCTCCCATCCCTCCAGTAGGCGTATGCCTTAACGGCTAGAGCCACGGCACCCCACAGCTTCTCAGCAGCCTGCCTCACACCACCCTTCTGCAGCTCCTCTTCTGCCTCCCCCAATAGCTCCTCAGCGGCCTCGATATACTCCACAGCCTTATCCCTAGGATCTAGACTCTGTGTAACGAGTTCGAGTAGATACTCCTCGGGTGTGATGCCTAGCCTCTGTGCTTCTTCCAAGATGCGCTTCGCAACAGACCTCGGCACTCTTATCAGTGCATAGCCCATGTCCACGCCCATCAATACGTCTGCTAAGCACTGGTAATAACCGATGCACAGGGCTACGCCCTCACTACAGGACCCCGCGGTGGATATAGTCTTAGGGGTGGGGCACTGCTCCACTTATTTACCTAGTAACGGTGTGTTAGCGAGGTGCAGCGCCACGTCTGAGGAGCTTGCGCATAGGATAAGGAGGCTTCTCGAGGAGTGGAGGAGCTCCTCGATAAGGGCTGAGGGGGGCTTCACCCCGCCTGAGGAGCTGCTGAGGAGGGGTATATCCAAGGTTAAGGAGCTTGCTGAGGGTATAGAGGAGAGGTTCGGTGATGCACCTATAATCCTTGTCAGCAACGCCCTGGCGGACCTCCTAGCGGAGGATACCAAGGGCATCTGCCGGGGCCTGGAGAGCGGGGATGCCCGTGTATGCTTCCTAGCAGTGCTCAGGCTACACCTAGGGGTCCTCCACCTCCTGAACGCGTGGGGGGAGGCGAGTGCTGAGGAGCTTGAGGAGGCACTCGGTAGGCTGGCCATGATCCAGCTCTACGCATCGATCTATGAGGGGAGCGGTGAGTGGGCTAGGAAGGCGGCTGAGATCAGGGGGTTCGTCGAGGAGTGTCTCAGGGACTCGCCTCCGAGGATGCGTAGGCTTGCGCTGCTAGACGCCCTCCTCATAACCCTAGAGGCGATGGGGTTCAGCCCACAATCACTGGTGCACGTAGCCTACGTCTACGTGTCTAGGCGCAGTGGCTACAGCTTCACCAAGGAGGACCTGGAGTGTGAGGATAGGGTCCTCAAGATGATCGTGAGGCCCGAGGACTCTAGGTACCTGCTCTAGCACCCTACTCCTGCTCGATCACGTTGAGCGCCTCCCTCTCGTCCCATACCCATATAGCCCTCCACAGAGGCGATCTAGCTGCCTCCTCCCTCCTCCTGCTAACCTCGAGCAGCGTCCTCATAACCGCGTGGTGGAACACCTCGTCGCGGTATATGGACTGGAGGAGGAACTTCACAGCCTCATCCTTGCACTGCTTGAACACCTCCTCAACCTCTTTAAGCATTATCTCCTCGGTCCTCATATGCTCCTGCAGAACCTTCTCTAGCTCCCGAAGCTCGCCGAGGTCAAGCCCCTTGCCCCTCTCGAGGATCTCGATAACCGTCCTGTAGAGTATGGAGTGCTTCTCTGAGTCCAGGGCTATGGCCCTTAGGAAGCCGCGGAGCAGCGGGCTCTTGAGCCTCGCTGTGAGGCTCCGGAGCTTCTCAGCATAGTTCTCCTCCAGCCTCGCCATCGACTCGAGCTTCTCCTTAGAGAGCGGGATTACGCATCACCCCCAGCTACCTATACCTTAGGGCGGGGGGTGGGTGATAAGGATTGTGTAGAGAAAGGCCTTCGCAGGCATCAGCCAGCAGCTCCACCACATCACTGGGCTCAGCCCCGCAGTTCCTCATCACCCACCACCCCTACGCCGGGTAGGCAGCCTCCTGAGCTCCACACCCAGCTTCCTTACGAGCCTGCGCGCCTCCCTAGTGAGCACTGCGCCCCGCGGTACGGCTAGGACCGGGCGTGCTGATAGGTACCGCGCGGTCTCCACAACCCTCCGGATATCGCGCGCCGTAACCTTGCGCTTCCTCCTCCCACGGACAACTGCTATGAAAACCCTGTCCCCACCAACAGCCAGTATGTCGAGCATCCCGCCGCGCCTCTTAACGATCCTCACCCTGTAGCCCCGCGCCTCTAGGCGCGTTTTGAACCAGTGCGCTAGGCCCCTCGGACCCTCCTCTCCACTACTCATCGCCCTAGGTACCCCCTAGAGGCTGGTTAGCACAGGTTATAACCCTGGTTCGCACGCCAAGCAACGGGGCTGCTCGGTGGGCTTCGTAAGGGTGAAGGCGCGGATCTGGAACATCGACCAGCCCAGCCGATCTGCTGAGGTTGAGCTTCTCGCTGATACGGGTGCTATCTACACTGTTCTCCCGGCATCGCTTCTGAGGAGCATAGGGGTCGAACCCGTTACGAAGAGGAGGTTTAGGCTTGCGGATAACAGGGTTGCTGAGAGGGATGTGGGGTTCGTAGGCATAGAGATCAGAGGTGCTAGGAGCTACACCCCCGTGGTTTTCGGCGAGGAGGGGGTCTACCTCCTAGGTGTTGTAACCCTTGAGGAGCTGGGGCTAGAGGTAGACCCTGTCAAGGGTGTTCTGAGGCCCATGGAGCTTCTCCTCATGTAGCCCGGGGTCGCAGCTAATAACCTTTCCACTGCTAAGCCCTTGGTGGCGGAGCACAGCCTTGTCGGGATGCGTTGAGAAGATGGTTAGGCTCGCCCTAGAGGCAGGGGCGCCGCTTCTCGAAGACGTGGTGAGGTCTATCGCGGGGCTCTGCGAGGCGGACTACGGCGAGGTGTGGAGGGTTGCTAACACCGTAGCCCTATCCAGACTGCGGAGCGCCGCAGAGCAGGTCTCGGAGGCGCAGCCCACCGAGCCTGCTGAGAGAAGAGCTGAGAAGCCGTGCTGGAGATGCCCCGTGTGTGGCCGAGAGTTCGAGAGCTATGTAAAGCTCGTGAACCATATACTCTACTTCGTCAGGCGCGGTGACAGGTTGCACCGCAAAGCCTACTACGAGATCAGGGACGAAGCCTCTAGGAAGGGCAAGAAGTTCTCAGAGATCGTAGCCGAGAAATACAGGTGCTGAAAGAAGCACCATCGCGAAGCGGCGGCACAGCGCGCCAAACCGATCACTCTATATAGCCCCAGAAAAAATAGTAGAGCAGTGCGAAGGTGGGCAGAGGTGCAGAAGAGACGCAGAGCCCCCACGAAGAGGGGGCTCTCCGAACTCCTAGGAGGCCTCATAATGATCACGATCCTACTCGCACTCGTCGTACCATTCATGCTCTACGTGATCTCCTCCAGACAGGCCCAGGAACAGACATACCTAATGGCCAGGGCGGCTGAGGAGAGGAAGAAGCTAGAACGCATAGTCTTCAAGCTGGCATCCGCAACCGATACAGAGAAGGTCTACCAGATATGGAACAACGGAAGCGTACCCAGCCAGATCAGGTACCTAATCGTAAGAGAGGTTCAGCAGAACGGAAACACCATAACTAAGGTGCTAGACGCATTAAAGCTTGTAGGGCAAGGCGTAGATGAGTACAGCATCGAGCTTAAGGACGGGTCCCAGGTCATAGCCAACAGCTACATAGAGATCCAGCCACAGGGATACATCGAGCTAAGAACCCCAGCTAATGTAATTCTGTTATCACTATCAACAAGCTTAGGACAAATAGCTGAATCCGTAACCGTTAGCGGAGGTGTAGCCACGGGAGGGGCAGGCGAAACTGTAGGATATAGCGAGGTAGCGGGAAGCGTAGCCATAGAGTCAACAGAGTTTATATCCTCAGAGTCTTCAGCCAGTAGCGCTGAAGAGATTCTTTCGTCTAACACGGGTATAAACATAGATAAGGAGCAACTGGTCGTTCCATTAGAACCTGGAGAAGGTAATGGAATTATCAGGACCGTGTATTACTATTATTACTATAATTACACTTATTACTATAATTACACTTTCTTCAGGACAGAAACGGTCAATGTAAGCTACTATGTACTACTGAACTTGACCGATGTTTACATAATTACCAGCAGCGATGACAATAGTACAAATCAAAAAATTGATAAGTTAAAGACCACATGGCTAAGGGTGGCAACAGCCATAATAGGATATGACCCTGCATGGATCACTTCACGTAACGGTAACCCTAAGTACAACCTCATGCTAGCGGGAAGCAATGTTGAGAAGGCTGAGAGCAATCTCTATATCATTGCACCAAGCCAAGGTTTAGCATACAAATTAAACCTAACTAATGGATACCTATATTCGTGTCTCTACGATTCAGAATCATCAACTATAAAGAGCTGCGATGATAATAACCCAATAACCTTTAATTCTTCATATGGCTGGAGAATTAAGATCTTAGGGTATGAACCGCAGCCTACCCTAAACTTGAGCATAACCTCGTACTATAACGGTTTGACCCCTACTATACTCAGTAACTCATCAACCCTTGGAGCATGGTGGCTCTATGGATACAGCTACATAGAGAATGACGATAATAGGTATCCTTTATATGAAATAAAGGTAGCCTTAAAG
>QMWY01000069.1 GCA_003661865.1 Thermoprotei archaeon | reverse complement strand
GTCGAGACCGCCAACAACCCTTACCTTGCCAAGGTCTAGGGGGGCTACCACCACCTTCTTGGACATCTCCACCTGTAGCCTAAACGCCTTAGAAGCCCTGAACACCACAGCGCAAAACCCTGGGAGCTAGGCTAGCGGGATCCTCTCCTCCTTAACCCCCTTACGCGTAACTATCGCTAGGTCGACACCGTCGCCAGACATCACGTCGCGCGAGATCGCGGCCCTTATGGCCTGCACCGCTAAGTTGCGCGCATCGCTAATCGCCATATCGCTGTGGTACCCCGACTCTATAATCCCTATGGCTATCGGGGCCCCGGTGCCTATGGCCGCATAGTCGTCCTCGATAACCGAGCCTACGGGGTCCAGCACGAAGAGGTGAGGCCCCTCATCATCCACACCGCCGAAGAGGATCTCGGAGAGGAACGGGGAGCTCTTGTAGCTGTAGAGGATCGCTGATAGAAGCTTCGCCGCGGCCCTCACGCTCATACGGCTCGACGTCGTTAGCTCCTGGTACCTGATCTCGGTCTCCATGATCTTCCTGAGTGTCTGCATATCGGCGAAGAGACCCGCAGCCGCCATAGCCATCCTGTTGGTTATCCTATAGACCTTCTTCCCGGCGCGGCTCATAACGTAGCCCCTGTAGCTAACCCTCTTCTCAGCGGCCAGCACAACACCATCCCTAACCTTTATCCCCACAGCTGTTGCCCCGGTGCTCAGCGACTCGTACGCCAATGCAAGCCACCGACGCTCCTACTCCCATCCAACCAATAAAAACCTGAATCTTCGCATATCGAGGGCCCGCTTTAAAGCTGGTTAACGTAGGGGTTGTGGAGGCTGGGAAGGTGGAGAGCTCTAGATGCCCACCGGAGGAGCTGCGCATAAGGATCTTGAGCTTCGACGAGCTTAGGCAGCGCGCACTGAGTGTCTACCTGGAGAGCGTTGCGGTGCCCCGCAGCATCAGGCGCCAGGGCAGGGACCGCGTCAGGATCATGAGGTACGTCCTGAAGTGCGAGCGGGTGTTCCAGGTTGTAGCAGCAGAGCTGGGGAGGATCGCTAGGTTGCCCCGAACCACCTCGATGCATCCCTTCTACGCAGAGATCGCTAACATCGCCTCGCATGGGCGCTTCGACGAGATCGTGGCGAGGGCTGCCCGCGGGGTCATGATCGTGTCCAAGCTGTGGAAGGAGTATAGGGAGAGGATCCTCTCCTCGCTAACCCCTGCCGAAGCGAAGAGGCTTGCACGCGAATTCGTTGGCAGAACACTATCGGTTGCGCGGAGGAGCCTCCGCCACGCCGAGCTGCTGCGCGAGGCTGTAAAGGCGCTTAGGCAGACCCCGTGCATAGACACCGAGAGCCCGCTCGTCATAGTGGCCGGCATGCCCCAGGTGGGGAAGTCGACGCTGATATCCAGGCTATCCACGGCGAAGCCCGAGATATCGCCCTACCCGTTCACAACGAAGCACGTGATCCTCGGCCATATGGAGGTCGATGGGCATAGGATACAGCTCCTCGATACCCCGGGGCTTCTCGACAGGCCGAACAGCGAGATGAACCCTATTGAGCGTCGGGCTGCCGCTGCACTAAGGCTGCTAAGGGCCGTAACCCTGTTCCTCATAGACCCCTCGCGCGACTCCTACTACAGCATCGATAAGCAGCTGCGCGTACTCAGGAACGTGTCTGAGATCGTTGGGGTGGACAATCTCCTGGTGGTCATGAACAAGGTCGACAAGGTCGATGAGGGTAGGCTGAAGAGCGTTGAGGAGCTCGTTGAGGAGGCGGGATTTCAGGTTAAGTACAGGATAAGCGCTCTGAAGGGCTGGGGCCTTGGGGAGCTCGTCAGAGGAGTTGTTGAGGAGCTCCGGAGGCGTGGACTCCTCGCATAGACCGGGTCAGGGGGAGGAAGTGTCCCCATCGCGCTGTGTGTCGGGGCGACCGAAAGCTCATCACCCTAGAGCTTATCACTACACCAAGCCTTATCAACTCGGTGCCCTCTATGGGTATAAGCAACGTGATGAGCTGCATCTCGGGGTACTTCTACGCACGTGAGCTCGTGGAGATCGCGGCGTCCGTCTCGCGCTACCACAGGATCCAGGGGAGCGATGAGCTTGAGAAGGCTGCTGAATACATAGCCGGGCTCCTCAGGAGCGAGGGACTTAGTGTAGAGGTGTACAGGTACAGCTACTCCGTGCCCCATGGCTCCTTCCAGCCCCTCGTGGGCTGGTGGATCAGGGATGCTGAGCTCTGGCTTGCCAAGCCCAGGATGAGGCGCCTACACAGCTTTAGGGAGTCTAGGACCGCTGTTGTAGCACATAGCCCTGGGGGGCGTATAGACGATGTTGAGGTGGTTTACGTAGGGAGGGGGGAGGACGAGCAGGACTACGGAAACGTTGAGGGCAAGGCGGTACTCGCATACGGCTCGCCCCTCGCGGTTTACAAGGTTGCCAACGGGCTCGGTGCAGCTGCCGTCCTCCTATACCGGAGGACGCTTGCTGAGCAGAGGGCTGTGCCCTACCTCTCACTGTTTCTAACGCCTAAGGAGGCGCGTGATGCTAGAGCCCTCGCCTTCTCAGTATCTCTAAGGACTGCCAACATTCTAAGAACCCTGCTTGAGAAGGGTAGGGCACCGCGCATCTCGGGCTTCATAGATGCAGGCTACCGCGAGGGGGCATACATACCCGTGGTAACCACACGGTTCGGAGACCCCGATAAAGAGGTACATATAACCGCGCACATGTGCCACCCCGGCTCAACTGTTAACGATAACGTGAGCGGCACCGCAACTGTTATCGAGTTGGCGCTTGCCTACCACAGAGCGTTCGAGAAGGGGTGCCTAACGGGGGTTGATAAGCACAGCATAAGGATACTGCTCTTCCCCGAGTACTCAGGGAGCATGGCATACCTAGAGGATGGGGGTAGGGAGAGGGCTGTTTTCAATGCGAACCTCGATATGGTGGGTGAGAAGCAGGACGTAACCCAGTCAACGCTAACATTTGTAAGGCCTCCGCCGTCCATGTACCACGAGTACGAGGCCTTGTTCTACTTCATGCTGAGGCGTGCGTTAACGACAGCTCCCTCCCTTCCCGAGGTGTACAGGGTTCTTAGCTACCGCTTCGATACAACACCCTACCAGATGGGCAGCGACCATGACGCCTATCTCCATAACGGGGTACCGGCCATAATGATAGTCCAGTGGCCCGATAGGTTCTACCACACCGATATGGATACTATAGACAAGCTCGATCCGTACGTAGCCAAGGCTGTGGGTGTGGCCGTGGGAACAGCCGCCTACTTAGCCTCACACAGCAGATTCGCTGATGTCGTCTCGAGGCTAGACACGATCTATAGGGAGAACCTCTACGTAGGCGAGGAGGCTGCCCACACACCAGAGGAGCACCTAGCCGAGAGGGTAAGCTTCCTGGAATCGCTACTCACCAGAGGAGCCAAGCCCTCCTTCGGAGGCAGCGGCTGTGTCTACGTAGGTCCCCGGGGGCCCATCTCATTACGCGATCTGATGAGGAGGCTGGGGCCTAGGTACTCAGAGCTCAGGAGGCTCTTCGAGGAGTCGCGAAGCCTAAGCTTAGTGGTGCGGAGCCTGCTACCCCTCTTCGCACGGGAGGAGCCCTACGACCCCTCTTCCCTAGCCCGCCGTGTGCTGCTGGAGCTCGGGTTCAAGGTGAGCGTAGATAAGCTGGCGCGTGCAATGGAGCTTCTCAGGGAGGCTGGGCTGCTAAGATGTGATGAAGCGCCCTAGGCTGAGAAGGGCTACATGATGAGGTACTTTTCATCTGAGGTGACGGCTATTGGGCTACTACCCACGTCCCCTCGCTATACGCAGCGCCGCAGTAGAGGCGCGGGACCTCACGGTGTCGTGGCTGGTCATATCGCTCTGCTTCTCCATACCCTACCTACTCGCCGGGGATGCCCATGGCGTCGCAGCATCATTCATAGCCGTGGGCACGGGATTCATACTTCACGAACTGGCTCACCGAACCGTGGCTAGGAGCATGGGGCTCATAGCAGGATACAGGGCGTGGTGGGGAGGGCTTCTTCTAGCGCTCACGATTGCCGTGCTGACCACAGCCGTGCTGAGAACTACGATAGTGTTTGCGGCACCCGGCGCAGTCATCATATACTCGCCGTGGAGCGGTGCCGAGGCTCTCTACGCCTCCTACCTGATCTCCATAGCCGGGCCCCTGACCAACGCAGGAATAGCGATAGCATCCTGGATCCTAAGCCGGGTCCTCCCACCCCTACCCGGGTACTACGCATACGTAACAGCCTACGTAAACGCCGTACTCGCCCTATTCAACTCGATACCTATACCACCACTAGACGGCTACAAGGTGCTTAGGTACAGCGTGACGCACTGGGCACTGCTAATGGCGCTGACTATAGTTGTGTACGTGGTTGTCGGGTAGCGGTATGGTGCGCGGTGAGAAGGGCTAGCCCAAAAAACCCTTTATAGCCTCAACAAGCTTTTCGCGGAGCTCTGCCCCCTCAAGCTCCTTTAGCTCATCAACCTTCTCGGCAAGCTCGTTAGCCCCAACAACTCTTCTAAGCCACTCCTGCAGATACCCTTGCTTAACGGTATACGAGATCGCATCATCATCTACGAAGCCCTTCTCAACAGCTGCTAGTAGCTGCCCAACACTCCTGATACTCATTATGTATGGCAGCCCCAGCCCCTTGTAGAAGAAGAACGCCTTATCCTCGGGAAGAACGCGGTCCTCGAACCTCTTAGCGGGCTTCTCCTTGGGCGGCGCAGCCTCTACCGACTTGTACTTCCCGTCGATACGCTCGACGAGCCCCAGCTTCATCAGCTCCCTTAGATACCTCCTGGCGGTGCTCCTCTTGATCCCCAACCTCTCCATTATCTGCTCTATACTCATCGGTTCCTCGGAGAGGATCTTGTAAACCCTCTTCAGGTACTCAGGGATCTCTTGTGACAAACCCACCGCCTCGCTCAAGTACTTAAAGAAGAGAAGGTTATTTATAGGGTTCGCCGCTTCCCCATCAAACGGTGGGTTTCGTAAACACAGCCTCATCCACTAAGATGAATGGTGTTCGTGTGGGCGTTCTGACCTCCCACCACTCAACATCGTAGACCTCACGGGTGAGACCGGCGATCCTACCTAGGAGCCTTGGGAACCTATCGGCGATCCTCATACGGTGTACACACCCTACAACCTCACCATTCTCAACATACATCAGCGCGTCCCTGGTCACTGTTGAGAACTCGCCCTCTATGTAGTTATGCAGCCTAGTGTACCAGTTGTTGAGCACGAAGAGTCCCCTGCGCAGCTCCCTGAAGATCTCCTCCTCCCTTAGCGAACCCGGCTGCACGACTAGGTTCCACGGATGAGGCGTTATGAGACCTGCGTTCCCTGTAGAGCTGCCCCCCATTAGAGCGGCAGTTTTGGAGTTGTGGAGAAGCGACTTGAACACGCCACGCTCAATTATGGCCTTTCTAAGCGTTGCCACACCCTCATCATCGAAGCCCGTTGACCCAGGCAGCTCCTCGTGGTGAGGATCATCGATTAGTGTAAGGGCGTCCGAGGCAACCTTTTCGCCTGGCCTCCTCTTCATAAACATCGAGAATCCTGTTAGTACAGAGAACGCTGAGGCGGCGTCGGCTACGTACTCCATCAGGTTCCCAACTACGAGGGGTGAGAGCACGGCGCGGTAGCGCCCAGGCTCAACACTTACGCTAGTTCTGCACATAGATGCGTAGGTAGCGGCCTTGGCACCTACCTCCCTAAGGCGCTTGGGGTCGGCCCTCCTAGAGCCGTATGCCCAGTGACCCGAGAACTCGCCGCGGAAGGCCCTCAGGTATGCCTCTACACGGGTCTTCTCCTCATAGAGCTCCGCGCCGTTGCTGCCAACAACAGCCCTGCCATAGAGCCCGGCGCTAACCATGCCGGCTACGCGTTCCGCACCGTACTCAACAGCTCCGCTCATCATCTCCTCGGCGAGGCGCGGCGCCTCCTCTACGTACCGCAGGGTTGCGCCATTTACGAGACCGGCCAGGGGCCTGCCGCTGGGCTGGGGCAGCGGTGCGTACAGCCTGGACTCCCCTATGGACTCGATGTACCTCCTAGACTCATTCACGATCCTTTCAACCTCGCTTGGGGAGCCGAGCCTAGCCCCTGCAATAGCCACTCTCTTACCCTTGGCCAGGTACACCTCTACCTGGAACCCCTCCCAACCCTGAGAGATGCTCACCTGGCTATTCGCGAGCTTAACCATGGTGCTGCGCGACACCCTTACAACAGCTATGGCCTCGTCGAAGCCGTTTGCTAGGGCCCGCTTAACCGCGCGCGTAGCCATCTCTAGGGAGGGTTCCTTGAAGCTCTTCATGCTACCACCCCAACACG
>QMWY01000068.1 GCA_003661865.1 Thermoprotei archaeon | reverse complement strand
CTCTATAGCGTACCCCACCTCGTCAGGCCGGTACACACCTTCGTAAAACGCCTCTTCGTGCAACGTCTTCATTAAGTCGCTGTACAGTGCCCCGAGATCCTCCCTACCAATCTTCCTCAAGATCCTTCTTCTCTCGCCATGACTCTTCGGCATCACCCCTTCTCTACTCTCTATATAGGTGTTTACGGCCACGACTAGGGCTAGGAAAGCCTTATCAGCAGCGCTCCTGTATAGGAACACGTCGTTTAGCTTCATCGCTTTTTCGAACTCCTCTTTTGCATACCCCAGGATCTCCCTAGCGGTTTCAAAGCTCAAGCTCGATACCCTAGATTGTGCTTCGGCTTAGCAGCCGTATATAGCCACGAGCTCCCCCCTGATTACACAGCATTGAAATCCCAGCGCTCCTAGAACTTCTAGGCTGCGGAGATTTGTCCAGAACTCCCTTACCCCTTAGCTGTAGAAGGGCTGTAGAGGCTTTGCAAAACAGTGAAAGAGCTGCTATTGTTCATCACTGGGATGCTGATGGTATCGCCGCCGCGGCCCTAGCTATGCGTACAGTACTCGGAAACCGAGTTGTCTATGCCGGGGTTCCCCATATAGGGTTCTACAGCCCCGAGGCTATCGATACCCAGGGTATCCTACAGAGGGATCCCGACACGATCCTCATACTGGACTACGGGCTGGGGAGGGAGAGCTACGAAGCCCTTGCGAATATCGTTGGTTCTAGGGTTAGGCTCGTGATTGTGGATCACCACGCTGTTGAGCCGTGGGGCCCCGAGGGGCGCCATGTGTACTGCAACCCGGTGGCTCAGGGGCTTGGTGTTGAGGATAAGTGGCCTTCAACAGCCTACCTCCTCCACCATGTTCTAGAGCTTAGAGATGCTGCTTCCAATGTCTTAGCGGCGCTGGGGATCGTAGGGGACCTAGCCCCCTACGTAGATGCAGGTAAACCGCATAGGGGGCTGGAGATAGCTGAGGATCTCCTGAGGGATACGGGGCTCAGCATACCTATCCTGAGAAAAGCTGTGGTCTACGTAGACTCTTGCTACAGGGTCTACGACACTGGGTGTGTAGACCATGTACGCGCTATCCTAGCAGAGAAAGGTGTTGAGGATGTGTTGAGAGACCCTGT
The DNA here is from genome assembly GCA_003661865.1 of Thermoprotei archaeon. Classification (GTDB taxonomy): domain Archaea; phylum Thermoproteota; class Thermoprotei_A; order Sulfolobales; family Ignisphaeraceae; genus QMWT01. Next base: position 5,244 of record QMWY01000068.1, on the reverse strand, counting down.
TGTCGGGGATGCCTATCTAAGGGCCCAGAAGCTCGTTGATGAGGCTAGGCGCTCCGTAGAACTTGTCTATAGAAAACGGGGACTGGCTGTCTATAGGCTCGGTATCGATGCCTACGTAACATCGGTTGTTGGGAGAGAGCTGGCGGCTAGGCACCCTGGGGAGCTCGTAGCCCTTATCCATACGATCCCTCGGCTAGGGCAGGGATTCGTATACATCAGAGCCCTCGGCAGGGATCTGAGAATACTTGCTGAGGAGCTTAGAAGGAGAGGGTTCAGGGTTGGGGGTAAGCAGAGTGTTGCTGTGGTAGAGTTCAGGGATCCGGTAGAGGCTGAGAAGGCCGTTGAGGTGCTGAAGGGGCTAGCAATCTCATCAGGATAACCTGTCGTCGTAAAGCCAGGGATCTCCGCTTAGATACACCGTCTCTAGGAGCTATGCAGCGAAAGGTCCGTAGAAGCGTCCTAGATCCTAGAAACCTTCTTCTGAACGCGTCTAGGTTCTCTATACCGACAATGCTCTTCACCCTTGCCGTAGCTTACGACTAAGACGTCTGTATAGGGGCAATGCCTATACCACATCCTTGCGTATATTGTGCGGCTGCTAGGCGGATCCCTACTTAGTCTATGTCTATTCATTACTTACCTAGCGAAGCGTTTTCGCATCTCTACTGCCAACCCTTTCGTAGTCTTTAAGGGTTTGGCTACGGCTATATGCCTAGGTGCATGTATGCCTAGGCGTACAACTGTTATCCTTGACTATGATGTGTACGAGGCGCTTGTTCAGGAGAGTGTTAGGAGGTATGGCACGGCTAGGGCTCTTTCCCGAGTGCTGAACGAGTTGCTGAGGGAGAGGCTAGGTGCTGAGGAGGAGCTGCTAAGGCTGATCTACCCAGAGAAGCTCGTGGAGGTGGAGCAGGACAAGGTTGAGGAGCTGCGCAGGGAGCTTAGCAAGGGGCTTGAGCAGCGCTGATCATCGATACGACTTACCTGCTACCCCTCGCCAGGATAGGTGTGTGAAGACGGATCTGCTCAGAGCTATAGCGGAGGGCAGTGCTGGGGAGAGGTATAGGGTTCCGCGACCTCAAGGCGAGCCTCATCTCGCCTTTTCGAGCCGCAGGCAAAGGCGGCTAGGCATAGCGCCAGGAGATGTTGCGGGGCTGTGAACACTATACTCAAGACCCTTTCAGTGATCCTCTTCTACCGAGCAGATATCGTAGAGGTAGCGCATGAGCTACGCAAAGTCCTTGTAGATTACATAGACTGTGTAATAGTGGCCACGGCAGCAGCGCTGAGAAAAGACCTAGTAACCGAGGATAGGGATATACATTCACGTAGAGAGGGGCTCGAGAGGAGCTACGGCATCAAGATACTCAGCTATAGAGATAGTTCCTCAGCATCGTCCAAAGAGCTGAGCCTGCTGACTGAATTCATTCATAGGCGCAGCAGATGTTATCTGGAAGGGTTATGGATTGTGTAGTCGTGAGGCTCCATAGCTTTTGGAACAGCTTCTGCTTTATAGGTGTAGAGCTGCGGATGCCAGCTCTAGCTGCTGAGAGGTTTTCCATAGAAGCGGCTGTTTATCGTGTTCCCCGAGATCAGGTTCCGATACCTTACTTACCTCTCTGAACCTCGGATTTATGCGGAGGGTGGCTGTGGTCTACACAGTGCCCTTCGTGAATCGTAGTGAGGAGCTAAGGGTGCTTGAGGAGCTCAGCGCTAGGGGTCTTACCAAGCCCCTGTACCTCTATGGCCCTGAGGGATGTGGTAAGACTAGGCTTCTCAGGGAGTTCATCGGTTCGTTTAGGGGTGTTGGTATCTATATCGATGCGTTGGAGGAGAAGGATGTCGAGCTGGCCCTCAGGTTCAGTAGGGTGCTGAGCACCGCTACGTCTATCCTTGCTGAGGTTGTGGGTAGCTACACCGGTAGTGTGGGTCGAGTACTTGCGGAGAGAGTTTCTGAGCTGCTGGGCAGGGTGCTTACCAGTCTTAGCCTAAAGGGTTCGAAGGTTGTGGTGGTCGTCGATGACGTTGCTCGAGCCATAGGTATCAATAGGATCGAGTGGTATGTTAAGCGTCTCTACGAACTCATATGGAGAGCCGTGGATAGGTACGGTATTGATAGCCTACTCATAGTGGTGACGACTAGCGAGGGGTTAAGCCTGGATGTGGTTGCGAGGCACACTCATAGCCATATCAGGCTGCTGTGGAATCTGGGCGAGGAGGGTTTTAGAGAGCTTGCGCTTAGACTTGAACCGCCTAGCACCAGCGCTATACAGGATGCTTGGATGGCTACGGGGGGTAACCCAAGAGCCCTGATCGAGCTCGCCATGGACTACGGCTGGGAGGTGGATAAGTGGCTGAACAGCTTGGAACGTAGGCTTCTACGCGTTGCCGAGGAGGTTAGGCATAGAGGCCTGGCCAAGGAGCTAGAGATGGTTATCGAGGACATCGACTCGATATACCGAAACCCGTCTAGAGAGATGCTTGAGCTGCGCAGACTACTGATCGAGGAGAACCTGATCCTCAGCAAGTACATGGAAACGTTGGTAGGCAGGGAGCTAGCGCCTAGTAGGAGCCTAGGTATAGGCAGATACTACGCGTGGCAGCTACCAGCGTATAGAGAGGTGCTGAGAAAGATACTAGATGAACACAGATCCTAGCGCCCATCAAGGGTAGCCGATAGCGCAACGCTAAGGGCATCGAACCGCAGGAACCGGGCTCTATTCATGAGCTACGTGAGCACCCGTGCCATAGCTACGGCTCTCGACCCTCTAGACCCTAGGCAGAGGCTTGTGCTTGCAAAGCTAGCGAGCGCGATGCCTAGGAGGGAGGAGCCCGTGCCTAGCATAACCAGTAGGCTTGGTGTAGGTAAGGGGAGCTTCGCGCTCTACGGCTACGCTCCTCGTCTTAGATGAACAGCCTGTCTATGAGTACCGGTACATCGATAACGAGGTTCAACGCCGCTACCTCCTCTCCCCGAGAAACTCCTTCAACGCATCCCCCCACCTTCCCAGAGTACTTCCCCAGAAGCTGATTACGATCCACGGAGAGCTCTAGAGCATCGATAATACGCGTATCTAGAAAGAGTGGACGTAGAGCGTGGTAGGGAGCCGCTAGGCACGGTAGAGCTCCTTCAACAATTTTAACCGCAGTGATCACAGGTTCTCACGTCATCGCGCACCACCTGCACTTGCAAGCAGGTTGCTTAGAGATGCATACCATATTCTCCGAGCTCTCTACTGCGTAATCAAATCGCGGGTTTACGTATCTCGTTTAGCAATTCCGGTAATCTTGCTTAGCTGCATCCTATTGCAGGAGCCTTGAGCTACATTCTTTTCTCGATAAGTTTCTCTCGTTAAGCGTACTTCAACGAATTCTTTAACTGGGGGCAACCCTTTTACTGGCTGCACAGCGTTTTCCAAAACACGTGCCGAGCTGTAGATAGGTCTTTGGATGTTACTGCAGCCCTAGGAACTCCCTGATTTTCCGGATCAGCTTGATCGCGTCGCTTCTATGCGCTTCGAAGCTTAGCCTACTCATAAAACCGTGGTAGAAGTTGGCGTGCAGAGCTTCAGCGCTTGAGAACAGCCTTGAGTAGTCTGGATCACGCGTCTTCTCTGTCAAGTACTCCACGATCTCTCTTAGATCCCTATGCGTGTAGTGGGGTAGCCCCTCCCTCTCAGCAACCACGTTTAGGAGGGCTGTTAGAGCACCCCAGTACTTCTCGCCTGCTTGAGCAAGATCACCCTTGCTATACAGCTCCTCAGCCTCCCTAAGGTACTTCTCGTAGAGCTTGATGTAGACCTCGATCCTAGCCCTAGGATCTAGATCTCTAGCGATAGACTCTACCACTATCTCCTCAACACTCTTACCCTTCCTCCTAGCGATCTCAGTCAACAGCTCGTAGATCTCTCTAGAAACCTCGATACTTGTCAAGAGACCTCATCACCATGCTGTGAATAGAGCCGTGGAGGCTTATAAGCAGAACCTCGTTACATGGCTAACCGCATTACCGGGCCGATCCCCGAATATTTCCAGCACAATTCCACCACCCACGTATTCCTAACACACTTCATCGCATACCTCTCTAGGGCCCAGGCTTCATCACCACCTCTAAATACCTTAATGAACACCCTTGGTAACCCGCTCTCATCACCTCCTCTTCATCTGCTCCGCGCCTCCCCTAAGGTGACGCAGAGCTTCGCCCAGACCTATACCAGCTCTTCTATAGGAATCGCATCATGCTTAGGTAGTGGAGGAGGTGAGAAGTTGGGTTCGCCTCTTTATATTCCTGTATACGTTTAGGTCACCAGCTCATCCTTGTTTCTCTCCAATAGGCCTGGCTTCATCCGTCATTGAGGCCGTTCACCGCCGATCCCTGTGACAGCACATCTGCAAACACAGGGTGAGTGTACTCTACATGGCGATGAGCTAAACCTTCTCGGCAATAGCTCTACCTATATACTCTGCGAACCCATGTTCCTAGCTACGTTAGTAGAGCTTCAACTGGTCTTAGCTTCTTAGTTATGGGGTCTGGTGCCAGCCCTAGCTGCTCCATCGCGACGCTTCCAAGTATATAGATACCTGAGCGCCGAAGACTACGGGTGTTACACTAGCCCTATAGCCCTCAATCCCAATACCCACCTCACTTACGGGGCTCTCAACAACCCTATTATCAGCTAGCCTCAACCTAACACGCCTATAAACCTCTTGACCTCCCTTACGGCACTTTAACGGCGGCTCGCAGAGCCTCATAGCTAAGTACTTATACACTACGTGCTTAGGCATTAACCACACCCTGGATATTACGAGGGTATCGTAATCGGTTAGCAAAAGCGAGCCTACTTTGGCATGCTTATGGCTTCATACACCCCTGCTCTTCTCAACATGGTTTTAAAGACCTTATGATCGTAAAGGTAGCTAGTTACGGCCTTACCAATATCGTGAAGAAACCAAATATCCCTTTCACTCATACTCCTACGCCCCAGATGTCGGGCAATCCTGTCGGTACGCTGAGGCCGGGTAGCCAAGCTCTGTATCCTAGTACGTGATTAGCTCTTTCCCGTTTGAATACGTGGAGGAAGTATATCATGTCATTTGCATACCAAACAATGTGGTCCTCCACCACGAGAACCCTATTGAAGAGGCCTGCGCATTATTGGAGAGCGGATTACCCAAGTAAAGGGCTTGGTAAACTACTCCGGTGTTTCTATCCCCAGCTATCGCTTCTTCCCTGTTTCACGTTCT
>QMWY01000067.1 GCA_003661865.1 Thermoprotei archaeon | reverse complement strand
TGATAGGGTTGCTGATGGGGTGCCTAGTCGTGTGGAGGGAGTCCGTCGAGTCGGCCATAATAGCCCACATGATGTTTAACGCAATAACGATCCTGTGGGGAACGCTCGGGGGTGTCGCGTAGGCATGAAGATATGTAGGGGGCTGGTCTCAAGCATAGACGTGACACACAGGTGCAACCTGTCGTGCAAGCACTGCTACTTCAGGTTGCAGAAGCACTTCTCGGAGCTGGGCGATGACGAGTGGGTTGAGAGGGTAAAGTGGCTAATAGGCGAGTACGGCACTAGGTTGCTCATAATACTCGGAGGAGAACCGCTGCTCAGGAGGGATCTGTGCATAAAGCTCAACGGGCTGCTCCCGATATGGCTCGTGACCAACGGCACCCTGCCGATACCGGAGGTCAAGGGAAGGGTGTTCGTTAGCATCGACGGAACCGAGCAAATACACGACTGGATAAGGGGTAGGGGCACGTACAGAGTGATCGTAAGCAACATAGACGAGTTGTCCATGCCCTACACCGTGACCACCGTGCTAAACGCCGTGAACTATAAGTGCATGCCAGACCTAGTGGACGAGTGGGTCAGGAGGGGTGCCGAGTCGTTCTGGGTAAGCCTGCACACGCCGCCCCCGTACGACATCGTACTCAGGGGCAGGCAGAGGGAGGAGTGCATAAACATGCTCAGGAAGCTAACCAGCGAGTACGGGTCGGACGTGATGTGGTTCACCGACTACATGCTCGATTCCATGCTACGGGGAGACCTGACAGATATGTGCGGTTGCAGGAGGCTGGTAGTCAGCCTAGACCCGATGGGCAGGGTGAAGGTGCCGTGCGAGATGGCCGGCCAGGACTGCTCCATGTGCGGGTTGCACATAGCCCACCTGCTTACAGGAGTTATAAGGGGGGACGCAGATACTATTAATTTGGCACTAAGAATTATGGGGGGTGTGTTGGGTGGCTGAAGAAGAGACCGTATACAACTCGCTATTCTACGTGTACATAACATACGGGCTTGTGGGTGTACTATCGACGTACGTCTACATCTCTACGTGGCTCACTCTGCCGCCGGACGCCGAGACGATCAACGTGCTCGGGATGATCCTTCCTGCAAACCTAGTGTTCGTGCTGATACCGTGCCACCTCATACTGACGCCGTGGACCTTCATGCAGGCGTACGGGGCAAAGACTGATGCAGAGTGGTTCGAGGTAAACGAGATATGGTTCACGCTGATAGCCTTCGGCATGAGCTTGGTCGAGAACACGTACAGGGGGCCGTACACGCCGATAGTATTGTGCATATGCCTGTTCGACTGGGTCGTAGACGTAATGGCTGGTCTGACCTACAAGATGAACATCGAGGCCAAGAGCGGCATATACGTGCTCGCGAACGCGCCGAATGCGATCATATGGACGCTATACGGACTCGCAAGACCGTGCCCACTTGATCCGTTCCTAGCCGGCACGTCGATCATAATCGGAAGCTCTAATGCGTTCCTGATATACAAGGGAGTAGAGGGTGACGAGAACGCCTCATACGCCCTAATGCTCATGAGGCTTGTCGATAGTGTCATATTCCTGTGGATGTACATGGTCACGAAGGATATCCAGTCGCTGGTCAACTTCCTGCTGTCCATAGGCGCCGCGCTAGTGACTACCAAGTTTGAATGAAAATAACCCCAACAACTTATTTTAAACAACTTATTTTAAAAGAAACCAAAATATAGCATTACGCCGTGTGGTATCATGGTGTGTCGGCATGAGCAAGCTGGTTGCGCTTGGGCTGGCGCTCATAATACTGGGATTGATCACCATACTGCCAGCGCCGGCGTCAAAGCCAAACAGGCTAGGGTTCACCAGCGTGTGCTCCTTCTCGCCGTACAGCACCATAGTGCTATTGATACCCGGAGTGGCCGTGGCGCTTGCTGGGCTCGCCAAGAGGAGGAGGAGGGAGGTGGTTGAGGGTGCGTAAGGAGATAGCCGCCCTTGCTAGGATAGTCGGCGCTTCTTCAGCGTCCGCGTTGCTCGCAGGAGTTAGCATAGCGGTTAGTAATGGCAACATGCTCGTCGTTCCCTTAGCGATACTGGCATCCCTGTGGTTATGGTTCGAGCACCTGCCTAGGTAGGCGTGAATAAAGGATAAAACCAAAACATAAACAATTTTATGCGGTGGCTGGGATGAAGTCGGTTAAGGGAATGATGGTTGTCTTTTCACTACTGGGCATCTGCATACTGTACATACTCCTGCTCGGCTCCGTACGAATACTGAGCATGATAGGTCCTTAGCATGATAACGCTACAGGAGCTGTTCCTGCTTACCGGTCTGTTCATAATATCGGCGACCTACTCCTACATGAGGTTCGGTATCCGTGACGAGGAAGAAGAGGATCACGGAGCAAGATTGCCGCTACTGCTCATACTGTGCGGCGCCTGCCTAGTCGTTGCGGCCGTACTCGACCTGTTCCTGCCAGGCACGTGGCCGTACCCCGTGATCGTCATGTTCGGTCTCGTATTCGGCTTTTTCGCGGGCAATATCAGGGAGCTGTTTGAGGATCTGCTGGGGGATCTGTTCTAAAAATATCTAAAAATATTTGTTGTAGTGCGACTCCACGATCCGTGGGTTCCGTCACGTCAGAAGTATTACCGTTATGTTGTAGAGCGAGTGCCCTATGCACGGTGCGCTCCACGGGAATGAGGATCCCATCTCTAGGCTTAGCGCCTGCGTCGTAAGCGAGACCGTCATTCCAGCGACGAAGGCGTACAGGAAACCGCCCCACCCTTGGTACACTAGGTGTAGTGTTGCGAACATGAAGCTGGATAGGAAGCATGCAAGCCCAACGCTCATCACCCCGCCCTCCCCGAAGTACCTGTCGAATAGTGCCCTGAGTATCGCTGGCATGAAGCCTTGGAATATGGCGGTCTCGGCGGCCCCTATGATTATGTTGTACAGTATCGCTAGGAGCACGTTCGGCGTCAGCCCTAGGGCATCGGCTATGTTCGACACTATGCCGCCAACGTCAGTAGCGGTCAGCGCTATGTCCTCCCTGACCTTATGCACGTAGAGGGTGAATGACAACCTTCCGATGGCGAATACCTGTAGAGCCACGGTTAGGAACGGGAACAGGAACGTCACTACCATAACCATCAGGTACTCCAAGGGCGACGCTATCTCAAGCGATTTGTCGTCGTAGATCGTCATGTACAGGAGCATTAGGCCAAATGCCGCCGGCAGTAGGAATATGTAGGTGCCCGTTATCTCCATTATGCTCGGTTCGCCTATGCGTATGGCCACAACATGCAGAAATGCGCCGGTTATGAAACTGACAATCATTAGCAACCACATCATGGCATCCATTACCATCCACCCCTCAGGCGTATTACCCCCTTCATTCCTTTCTCTATAACCACTACCCCCGACCCGTACAGGACAGTCTTGTGGATCTCGTTGTCTATAACCTTTACGCCGATATCCGCCATCTTCCACCGTGCAGGCACGAATAGCATTACTATCAGCACGTAGCCATGGAACTCCTCCTCCGCCGCACCGTAGTAGTTAGTCTCGTTGACTACTATAATGAACGTGTAGTTGCCCGTAACCTCCTCGTCAGGCTGACCCTCGATTACATACATCGAGCCTATCTCATGCGCGTACGCCTTGGTTCGATCCACGTAGAGGGTGCACGTGCCATCCCATATGTCTATTACGGCGGTAATCAGGTACGCATCGTACCCAAACATGCCCCTCCACGCGGCATCGAACACGCCGAGAGTTGAATCCGCAACAACCCTAACTTGCAAGCTGGTCGGGTACGTCGCAAGTAGCAGGAACGTGATGATGGACAACGACAGGATCGCCGCTGCCCACTCTTTCAAAGTATGCCACCGGATACTAGATATGCGGTGCTTAATTTTAAATACTTAGCCTAGTCAACTATTGAGTGTATGCCGGGCCCAGCCACAAAGCTTATACTGGCAGGAATATTGACGTACGCAAGCGTGGTGATGCATGAAGTAGGGCACTATATAGTGGCGACACTATACGGGTTGGAAGCCTACATAAGGGTGGTGACTACAGGCGGTATTCCATCGATAGCGTACACCAACGTGGACTTCCCGTCCCAACACATGATGGCCTACCTTCCGGGCACCGCGCTGGCTGGCCCGATGATGAATCTGTTGATCGCGAGCGTGCTCGCCCTCATCATGTTCTTGATTGATGACTGGGCAAGCGGCGTCGTTGCAAGCATAAACGCAGGCATGTGCATAACTAATGCACTACCGTCGTTCGAAATGGTAAACATGACGTTCAGGATATTGCCACTAAACGACGGCGGCAAGGCCGTTTACTACTCGTCCGTATACCCCGGCATGCATGTGCTGTGCTGGCTATGCATAGCACTTATGTCTTCCCTCTCCATTATCATACTGGCCTACGGGATAAGGTACATTGCAAGCTCATAGTATGCATAGTTTCTTGAAAAAGAACAGTTTTCTTGGAAAAATACTACTATGATGTTTTTCCTATCCTTGTGAGCACGGCGTACGCAATATCCCTTCCCCTGTACGCCACATTCAGCACCCTCTCTAGATCCTCGGCCGGCACCGTACCGGACAGCCCCTTAAGTATCTGGATGTGCCTGTTCGTAGCGTTGTACACGCGTAATGCACAGTATGAGCAGTTACTCTTGAGCGCCAGAGAGAGCGACATGTTTATGAGCTTGCCCCACTCCCACATGCTCTTCATGGCCTTGTCAAGCATCCCGTTCTGCAAACAGTATGCGACCTCCTCGACCCTCTCCTCCGCCAACCTTACCATCTCCCTGCCCCTGCCGCTATCGCCCATTAGCACACCGATTATTGCAAGCTTTTCCATCTCGCCGAACTTCTCGACCAAGTACAGCCTAGAGTCGGGCATTATCATGTCGCCTGCAACCACGTCAAGTGCGATCGGCACCCCGCTAACTATAAGTAACACCAGCGCGAGCGCCCCGAGCAACTAAGCCACCACTATGGTTTCCATAAAAAGCTATTATATGTTTTGCCGTCAAAATATCGGATGGAAGGTGATTCGGTCTTGGAAAAGTCGGTGCTCATCGCAATACTACTCGTAGTGTTGCTATTGCCGATATCCATAGCCGCAGCCGCGTGGATAATCAGGTATTGGACGATACCGTCAACCGACAACACGTGGCTGGTTACCATAACCATGAGATTGCATGCCGTACACGACCCGCTCATCGGGCAGTACGTCGATAACATATACTACTTCGCCTCCTCTAGGAGACCGAACATATTCGATAGTATAGGCCTGTCGTTCGCCTCCGAACCAAGGACGTACCCGCTCGGCATAGGTACTAAGGAGGTAATGCTGGATGTGACCCTAGAGATCATAAAGGACGGCGTGCCAGTAGATAGTGCATACAAGGAGTTCAACTGGGAGGTGCCGTTGATGACAAAGGCTGTGAAGAACTTCGAGCTGGAATACAGGAAGGTGATACCGCTGGGCGACTACGAGCTCAAGCTCAGCAGCATGAACGCCGAATTCATAGTCGGAGGGTACAGGGTAAAGGAAGTCTACTTCACCATGAAGCTGTACGAGTACGGCACCGTGATCGTGAAGATTGACAAGGACAAGACACTACAGGAGGCGGGCATAGCCGAACCACCGTCGGAATCTGATGAGAAGACTAATATCTCGTGCTCGTTCACAGCCAAGGTCTTCGAGGGAACTAGGGGCGAGGTAGGGCTTGGCTACAAGCCGTCGTCCGCGAAGGAGCCCATATCCGCAAAGCTCTACATCGAGTACTACAGGTACGAGGACGGAACCACAAAGAAGATAAACGAGACGGTATCCATACCCGAGGACGGCAGGACGGTAAGCATAACCGCGCAGGAGGGCTCCAGCGCATACTTGAGGTTCTACAAGGAGGTGGGCGAATCGAGCTTTTCGGCCAGCGGGTCGTTCAGGGTGGAGGATCTCAACGGAAAGACCGTGTACGCCGTAATAGCGCTAAAGGGAGCAACCGTATCCGCGTACCTCTTCATAGGCTCCGACCCAGCCGACGAGTTCGAGGCCAGGGCGGTAGTTGACGGCAAAACTGTTTCGTCGACAACCGGCTCGTCCGGCTACGCGAAGCTGACGATACCGTGGGAGCACATACCGTGCAGGGCCACGATAGAGGTGGAGTACACGGGGACTGAGTATCCTGCGCTCGTCGGCAAGAAGCTGAGCAGGGAGATAGAGGTGGACAGGGTAATGGAACATCAGGTCGACTTCACCATGTCCGCATACGCGGCGATAGCCGTGTGCGCGGCGGTCGGCGACGACTACGTGTCCGCGGAAGTCAACGTGTACAGGGGAGGAGAACTGATAGCGACCAACTACAC
>QMWY01000066.1 GCA_003661865.1 Thermoprotei archaeon | reverse complement strand
GTGCTAGGTACTTCACCTCGACCTCTACGGGCATGGCCTTAGCCCCAACAGAGGTTACGTTGATGTTGCTGAACCTATCGCTCGTGGACGCTGGATGGATCGGCGGGTTTACCGAGAGGCGTGGAGAGGGGGTCTCGCTCTACGCAACGTTTCTCAGCAGGTCAGCGGATAGGATAGTAAGCCTAGTTGTCAAGGCAATGCTCCCGCCCGGGGTTAGGAGAGCGGATGGTTCTAGCATAGCTATCTGGACCTCCACCACCCCTGTCTCCTACGGAGACGTGTTCACTACCCAGGTACAGGACCTGGTGATCAACTCAAGCAGCAATGTGTTGAGGCTGAGCCTAATCGTCGAGGCCGTGCTAACCACTGGTAACGGGTTCTACAGGGCCACGAGAACGTTTAACCTAACCCTGGGCCTGGGGGTCCCGGAGAAACCCTTCGCGCTCGCTGCGCTAGAAACCCGGTTCCGCGGCAATCCCGCCCCGCTCCTCCCCGGCGCCCGTAGCGTCGACATAGCCATTAGGCTCCTCAATAGGCACACGGCAAGGATATCCTCGATAGGCGTCGACACCGAACTCCCAAAGGGCTTTAGGCTCAGGGGTATTGGGGGTAGCTGCCTAGGTGGCGTTGCTGGCGGTGCGGGATGCGAACTCGTACTAACTGTGGACATCTCAAAGAGTGTTGAACCTGGGGTCCACAACGCCACGCTGAGGATCAGGTACCTAGAGGCTGTGGGAAGGGCTGTTGTTAGGGGGGTCCAGGAGCTCGCTATACCCATAGCTGTAGATAGCCCTCAGGACTACGTACCTAGGCTCGAGCTCCTAGCGGTGTACTGGGGTACCACAGCGCCTCAGATGCCTACGCCGGGCACGCGATCGGCTCCGCTAACGGTCGTGGTGCTGAACCGCGGGAGATACCAGGCGACGGGGGTCTCCGTAGAGCTGCGCATCCTCAACAGCTCGGTAAGGGCGCTTACAGCAGCAGCTCCATGCGCCAATACCCTCGCCCCTGGGGCGTGGTGCCGCGCAACCCTTTACCTAGACCTGAGGGACGCTTCCTTGGGGAGCCTACTGCTCAACGTATCGCTGCGGTACACGTTCCAGGGCTACGGAGCCCTGGTAGAGGTGTCTAGGAGCTGGCTCAGGTCGGTGAGGATCTATAGGTTCGCTGGTGCGGAGCAGCAGGGGCTGAAGCTCGTATCGAGTGGGTGGCTGAACAGCTGGCCCGTATACCCAGGGACGGAGAATGCGACCTTCACCGTTAGGCTCGCCAATAGGCTGCCCTACCCGGTGAGGGGTATTGAGCTAGTCCTAGAGCTTCCGCCAGGGTTCCGCGGCAGGGATGGGAGGGTAGCTAAGGCCTATGTAGACGGGCCTGTGCAGAGCCTTGCGAGCTTCGACGCGAGCTTCACCGTAACCGTATCCGGCAGTGTAAAGCCGGGGAGGTACACCGCCATCCTCAGGGCGAGCTACGTAGCCTCATCGGGAGGTGCGCAGCTGAAGCTCGAGGATAGGTACCGCGTAGAGCTCGTGGTGAACTCCCTGGAGAACGCCATCGAGCTCGTAACAGCGTCGTGGTACGGATACTCGCCAGAGCCGGGGAGCTATGGAGCTCCTCTCTACGTGGTGTTCAGGAACAACGTGTTTCCGCAGATCCGCGGAGCAGTCCTAGAGATAGAGCTGCCCAAGGGCTTCACATGCTCGATCAACAACCGGAGCCGCGCACGCATACCTGCCTCCAGCATGGGCGCGGCACCAACACCGGTAGCCATGGCACCCACCCGGCAGCAGCTCCTGGCCCAGCTCGCATCGGTTATGGGCGCGGCCGCGGCAACGCAGCAGGCGATGCTATCTGAGGGTAGCCTAGTGACTTTCATTGTGCCCATCAACGTGCTCGCGGATAAGCCCGGGATCTACATAGCGACCGGTTACCTAACGTTCATAGACCAGTGGCGCAACGTGCGTAGGGTGAGGGTCACGATACCTATACCCCTCCTAGGCTCGTCGAGGATCATAGAGGTCAGGACCCCAAGCAGCGTAAGGTTCGTTGGTGGTAGGGCCGTACTGAACCTAACGCTTGTGAACGTGGGTGCGGCGCCTGTATACAACGTGTATGTGGCCCTAGCCCCGATGAGCCCAACGGCCCTCGTCTACGACAACACCAGGTACGTCTCGATGCTCAAGCCCCACCACCCCGTGACCCTGAGTTACACCATAGTCTATAACCCGCTAGGGGGATACGCAGCCGGGTATGGCGGGGGCGGCGGCTTCGTACCCTCATCAGCAAGCACCCTAGTCTTCAGCGTAGCTGTGATTTACACCGATGTGCTGGGGTACAGGAGGAGCTTCAACACCTCGATCTCGCTGATCTCAGAGCCTTTCGCCGACCCGAGGATCACGCCGGATACGCGGGCTGAGTACAGGGGAGGGGTCCTGAGCGTTAGCGGTACGGTGATAAACTACGGCTCGTCGACGGCCTACCGCCTAGAGGTTCTTGTGTACGCAGGTGGGGTCAACGCATCAACGTTCGTAGGCGATGTAGACCCCGGTGACCAGACCGCGTTTAAGGTATCCGTAAGGGTCCCAAGGTCCCCTGACAGCGTTGAGCTATATCTAGTTTACAGGGATAGCTACAACAACGTGTATAGGGTGCCCTTCAGGCTTGCTGTGCACGTGGCTCGGCCTCCACCGATCACTACATCCGCGGCCCAGGCCTCTGCATTTCCATGGGAGCGCGGCGTCGTTGTGGTAGCGGTCGTTGCGTTCTTAGCTGCTGTGGGTTACGCAATCTATAGGCTTGCTAAGAGGTATAGCGAGAGGCTCTCGCACAGCACCATGGCTGAGGAGGTGGAGGAGGTGTGAGGCTCAGCGATGCCCTGAGGATAGCGTCTAAGAGCCTCTCCGAACGCAGGCTTAGGGCAGCCCTAACCATAATGGGCATAGCAATAGGCCCCCTGGCCCTCGTGATGATGACCAGCGTTGTTCAGGGGTACTCCAGCTACGTAATAGGGCAGATCGAGCTCATCGGGCAGAGGCTTATAGTTGTAACCCCCGGCTCGGGGTTCAAGTTGACGCAGGACGACCTTGATTTCTTCCGCAAGATAGATGGTGTCGAGCGGGCTGAGCCCTTCTACTCCACCCGGGGCTTCGCAAAGGTGGGCGGGAAGGAGAAGGAGATCTTCATATACGCGCTTCCTCTAGACATGCTATTCCAAGTTGTGGGAGGGCTAGAGGTTAAGGAGGGCGAGATACCGCCCTCGGGGGAGATCGTTAAGGCGCTTGTAGGGTACAACATAGCCTTCAGCGAGACCGATGAGCGACAGCTATCGCTAGGCGACGTCATAACGGTTACCGTATACAATGCCGAGTCCGGCGGTAAGGTAACGACGAAGCGCTTCTCAGTGATGGTAGCAGGGATCCTCGAGAAGTATGGCGGTGCGTTCCTCTTAAGCCCCGACGAGACCTTGTTCCTCAACCTCGAGGCGGGTAGGAAGCTGCTGGGGCTCAAGGACTGGTCAGGCATCCTGATAATAGCTAGGAACACAAGCGTCGTGTCGTACATAACTAACACAATAAGGGACAGCTACGGGGACAACGTCAACGTGATCTCCTTCCTCGGCATAGCCAAGATAATATCGTCGATAACGGGGGCTATGGACTTCATAACGTTCTCCACAAGCCTATCCGCCTTTGCCGTAGCCGTCGCAGGGGTGGCGGCGACAATGATAACCTCTGTTATCGAGAGGACGCGGGAGATAGGCGTTATGAAGGCCATAGGGTTCACCGATGGCCAGGTGCTACTCCTCATACTGCTGGAGAGCATTATAATGGGGCTCATAGGTGGAAGCATGGGGATCGCCCTCGGAGCCCTCGGGGCACACGTACTAGCGTCGCGAGGCTTCGTCGTAAAGAGCGTGACCGCAACGCTTGTGATAAAGGCAAGTCCAAAAATAGATGCATTCCTCATAGGGAGGACCGTGGCGCTGACACTAGCGATAAGCGTCATAGGGGGTATCTTCCCAGCGTACCGCGCAGCCAAGATCCCGCCCGCAACAGCGCTGAGGTACGAGTAGCGGTGAGGTGATCGGGGATTACCCGGAGGATCTGGTGTCGCGAGCTCGGCAGGTTCGTCAAGCTTCCCGACAAGCCCATGAGGATCATCTCCCTGGCCCCTTCCATCACCGAGTCCCTCCTAGCTATGGGGCTAGGGGACAGGGTCGTAGCCATCAGCTCCTGGTGCAAGCTGCTCAAGTTCCAGGGCTATGGAGAGGTCGATGCCAAGCCCGTTGCGGGCGACTACACATCGATCCGCTGGGATAGGGTGCGCGGGCTCAACCCCGACCTGGCCCTCTTAAGCGGGGGGTACCCAGCTAAGAACCTGGGTGGGGCGCTACCCGTACCGGTGTTCGTCGTAATGCTCCCCCACAGCGTCTACGAGATCTCATCGATGCTCCTAGAGATCGGGGCCGTTGTTAACGAGCGTGAGAGAGCCGTGTCCGTGGCCCAGAGGTTCGCCGAGGAGCTCTCAGAGCTGAAGGGGCTGGGGCGGGGGGTCTCGATATACGTGGAGCTCGATCTAGGGGTGGCGACCGCCCCGGGGTTCTTCAGCCACGTTTCTACGGGGCTCGCCCACCTAGGGTTCAACGTGCTCAACATGCTCATCGATAGAGACTACGTATGGGGCGACGACATCTCTAGCATCCGCAGGAGGCTAGCGGGTAAGGCTGACCTCGTGGTTCTCGAAGCCAAGTCACGCATCATAACCCCTGAGCTCTCATCGAGGTACGCGAGGCTCCTCCGCGTTGATGAGTCTAGGCTCGTTCTGCTCCCAGTACTCACCCTCAGCAGCTACGGACCTAGCTACCCACGTCTCCTCAGGAGCGCTGCAGAGGCTATTCTGGAGAGGCTGTAGTCTTGCGCGGCGCAGAGCCCGTGCTCCTCGAAGGCTGCAGCGTAGTCTACACATCGTTTAGACGCACGCCCCTCACAGGGGTTGATATATGCATAGAGGACGGGGGTATACGCTTAGGCTCGCGCAGCGGATGTAGGTCTGGCACCGTGCTAAACTGCCGTGGCTACGTAGTAACGCCCTGCTTCTACAACGCCTACGTGGATCCCCTAAGCATAGCTGCGAGGGTCAAGGGCTCTGTGGAGGGTGTTGTTCTGGATGCGCTGCGCCTATGCCTAGAGCTGTCAGCTATAGAGATGCTCCTGAGTGGCACCTGCGGAGCCCTCACGGTGCTTAGCCGCCCGCAGTTGGCGAGGGATGTGGGAAGCAGCTATGGGCTTAGGCTAAGCGTAGCCGCACCCCTCTCATCAGCAGCTGCGGAAGGCTGGGACGCCGTCTTCGTAGACCTGGCGCCCGAGACCCCCCGGGATCTGCTGCTGGAGGCGCACACACTTGCCGGGGAGCGAGGCGCAGTGCTCCTGATCAGGGCGTCTGTCGATAGGAGGAGCGTTTTCCTGCATAGGAGGAGGCGCGGCGTATTCCCTGTTGAGTGGCTCGATAGGGTCGGGGTGCTGGATAGCCGCGTAGTGCTTGCAGGGCTCAGCTGGGTGACGAGCTGGGAGCTCGAGGCTGTTAGAAGGAGCGGCGCTGCAGTGGTGGTATGCCCATCGCTCTACGCCTTCGAGGCTTCGGGGAGCTGCTTCCCCTTGAGGAGGGGGTTTGAAGAGGGGCTTAGGATGGCTATGGGTAGCTGTGGCATCCACGCCAACACGCCCTCGGTGCTCAGCGAGGTGCTTACGGCTCTGCTGAGCACCCGGCTTGTGTTCTGGGATAGGGATACGAGGCCAGAGGAGCTGCTCGCGTTAGCGAGCGAGGGCTCGTCGAAGGTTGTGGGAATAGGGTGCTGGGATCTCGCCGAGGGTGGCTGCGCGGACCTCCTGCTGTTCCCTCTCAGAAGCCCCGCTACCCAGCCACCGAGTCCGATGAGCTTCATAAGCGCCCTCTCTACGGCTAGGCTTGTCCCCGACTACGGATTCATTGGAGGGGCACCCGTGGGTACGCCGGAGAAGAGGGGGGTGCTTACTGAAAGGGCTTCACGGCTGGGTGTGGAGCTCCTCAGGGCTCTTGGGCTCGAGCACCAGCTCTAGGGGTTCGAGCACAGCTTCGTAGCTGCTGAGCCTAACTATGCGTCCCCTCACATGGATCCTCTTCTGGAATAGGGGCGCATCTACAACAAAGGTCTCTGCTTCGCCCCCCTCGAAAGCGGGATTGAACCCGTGCCTCTTCGCAAGCAGCGCTATGTGCCTAGCGAGCTCCTCGTCAACGACCCTGCGCAAGAGCTCGTGGGGGAGGCCGTAGGCGCTGATCGAAATCAGTACGAAGCGTATCCCAGAGGAGACTATCTCGAGAAGGTAGCGCTCCTGGTCTACATG
>QMWY01000065.1 GCA_003661865.1 Thermoprotei archaeon | reverse complement strand
TCCCTCAGCAACGAGGAGTTTGGAGACGAAGCAGTTCTCGATGATCTCGATCCCTGTCCTCAGGGCCTGGCTCAGCAGAACCGTGAAGATCTCGTGCCCCGTCCTATCCGAGGCGAAGCACGTCCTTGGGAAGCTCTGCTTCCCGAACCGCCGCTGGGCTATTAGGCCGTCGCTCCTCCTGCTGAAAACAGCCCCCCACTCCTCAAGCTCGTAGATCCTCGATGGGATCTCCTTCACCAGTACCTCGACTAGGTGCTGCTCGTTGAGGAAGGCCCCGGCTCTTACGGTATCCTCGAAGTGCTTCTCCCAGCTATCCCTCGGGTCTATAGCGGCGTTGACCCCGCCCTCCGCCATAGGTGTTGCCGCTGCGCCTATCCGCCCCTTGGTCACGAGGAGCACGTCGACGCTCTGCTCAGCAGCCTCTATAGCAGCCCTTAGGCCAGCCGCTCCACAGCCTATTACGAGCACATCCGTCGTTACGACCTCCATGGGCTAGCCCTTCCTCACACCCCTCTTGGCGATGTCCGTGCGCTGTAGCTCAAGGGCTCTTTCACCCGTTGGCAGGGCCCTAAGGTCCTCCGGGTTCTCGGGCCTCACCCTGGCTATCCAGGCGCGGTAGGGCTCCCTGTTTATCAGCACGGGCCTCCTAACAACCTCTGGGTTCGCCTCAAGAACAGTTGCGTTAAATGGTGCTGGGAGGGGGCCTACCCACTTAACCGACTCAAGCATTGCCACGGGCTCCCCCCTCTTGACGTAGGTCCCGGGGGGCTGGGGCTTCACGAAGACTATGCGCCTAGCTAGGTACTGCCCAACATCGTCTAGCCCAAGGAGCACCGTGCCATCCTCGAGGGGCTTTGCCCAGACGTGGTTCTCGACATCGTAGTACAGGTCTTCCGGTATCTCGAAACCCTCGATACGAGCCATATGTCCTCTCCACAGCGGGTTACTGAGAGTAAGGAATATAAGGGGAGTGCACATGTGGCTAGAACACTATTGTTGGTATAGGCATTGAGCCTAGGAGTGCGCTCTCCTCTCGACTAAGCCTGCCTCTGGGTAGGAATGAGAGCCTCCTTAGGACCCTAAGGACTGATCGCTCTAGAAGCGCCACGCTACTATGCTCAGCCTCGCCCAGAACAGCCTTAACGAGCCTCTCACGGCTTCTGGGCAGGGGTGGCGGTATGCTAAGCGCCATGCCCTTGGTGTGTACCTGGATCTTTATGTACTCGAGCTCCCTAGGCCTGGGCTTCCCAAGGAGCTGAACAACGACGCGCGCACGCCCCACCTTAGAGAGGTGGTCGCTTATGGCTAGCCCGGCCCTCACGCCCTCCACTCCTTTAACAACCATGAGCAGCGTATCGATCCTGCGGGGTATGTGTGAAAGCCCCGTATAGAGCATGACCGGTATGCGTAGGTTGGCTGCGAATAGGCTCCCGATCTCGCGGGTCGCCTCCTCGGGATTGAGTCCTAGGGAGAATAGGGTCGCTACGAGCCCGATCCCGAATTTCTCTACGTACTCCGTAATTGCCTTCACCGGTCTCCCCCTGAGAACCTCGCTCCTAGCCACCCTCGCGCCGCACCTCTTCAGAGCCTCTTCAGCATTCCTCACAGCTTCCTCGGCGATTCTGTTTAGGGTGATGCTCAGAAGCTTTGTGTAGAGGGCTCGGGACCTGATTGGGGTGATGGTCGTCACTACGTGGACTGATGAGTGTGGGAAGAGCCTCGAGACTAGCTCCGCTAGCTCATCCATATACTCACTCCTAAGGGTGTAGAGGGCTATGTTGCGGAGCTCGAGCATCTGTCCCGCAAGCCTCCCGAGAGGGTTAGAGCGCGTAGCGGATAATTAGGTAAAGTGCTGAGACAGCCACCGTGGCCACCATGACGGGCATGCCGTACCTCATGAAGCTCTTGAACGATATGTGGTACCCATGCTTATCAGCGATCCCGGCCACAACAACATTTGCGCTTGCACCCACGAGGGTTCCATTGCCCCCGAGACACCCACCGAGGCTTAGGGACCAGTAGAGGGGCTTGGGATCTATGGCCAGGACCGCGGAGATCGAGGAGATCACGGGCACCATAACCATGACGAAGGGTATGTTGTCTACGAAGGCTGAGGTGAAGGCCGAGACCCATAGTATTAGCATGAGGAGGGCTGCGAGGCTCTTGGCGTAGCCCACGATTCCGTAGGCTATGAACTCCATGACCCCCAGCTCCTCCACACCCTTTATAACTATGAACATCGCCATGAAGAACACAAGGGTCGACCAGTCAACATCCGCCAGCACCTGCTCGATGCTTATCCTTTTACGCGCTAGGGCCATGAGGAGCCCCGCCCCTATAAGCGCCGGGACCGCCGGTGGGTACCTGAGGAAGTCCTCAAGGGTGAACAGCACTATCACGATCCCTAGGCATACGAGCACCCTCCTCAGAAGCCCTTTCTCTATAGACGCTACGCCTAGCTCGGCAAGGGCATCTAGCCTAGCGCTCCTCCGGTACTCCTCGAGCCACCTCCGTATGAGGAGCCGCATAACCCCCAGGAATACGAAGAAGTCCACCACGACTATAGGCGCGAGGTTCTCTATGAAGTCCATGAACCTCAGCTTGGCCACGGACCCTATGATTATGTTTGGCGGGTCCCCGATCAGCGTTGCGGTGCCGCCGATGTTTGACGCGAACACTATCGATAGCAGTACGGGTCTCGGGTCTATCCTGAGCCTACGGCTTATCTCTATAACTACGGGTGAGATCAGGAGCACCGTAGTAACGTTATCTATGAATGCGGATACGGCTGCTGTGAAGCCGCTTAGGATGGCTGTTAAGGCGAAGGGCTTGGTCTTGAAGCGCGATAGGATCGTCGATGCTAGGTAGTCAAATGCGCCGGTCCTGCTTAGGGCGCTCACGATGATCATCATGGACATGAGGAGCAGGATCGTGTCGAGGTCTATACCCTCGAGGAGGGTTCTGAAGTCTGTGAACCTCATGGCTATGTTAAGGATCATCACCACCGCGGCCCCAAGTATAGCCGCCGCGGTTCTGTGAAGGATCTCGAATGTGAGCAGCACGTAGATCACGACGAGGACCCCGATCCCTATGCCTACGCTAACAGCGCTGTGCACCACCCCTCGTCGTCACCTCGGCATTTCCAACACCACAGCTGTGTTGGCAGTGCCTTATACGGGTTAGCACCCTGGGTCTTAGCAACGCTTTTCATTCCTCTGGTGAATCGTTGGAGAGGTTGGGAAGGGTGAACTTAGCGGTAGAGGTTAAGGAGCTTGTGAAGGTATACCCGGGAGGGGTTGCCGCGGTTAGGGGCCTAAGCTTCGTGGTTGAGGAGGGCGAGATCTACGGTCTTATAGGGCCCAATGGGGCCGGTAAGACCACCACCCTTAGGATCATAGCAACGCTGCTCAAGCCAACCTCAGGTAGCGTCAGGGTGTTCGGCCTAGATGTCGTGCGTGAGGCTCCGCGGGTTAGGAGGATCATAAGCTACCTTCCTGAGGAAGCGGGTGCCTATAGGAACCTCACAGGGTATGAATACCTCAGCTTCATGGCTAGGCTCTACGCCGCTTCCCGGAGGGATGCTGAGGAGATGGTTGAGGAGGCAATAAGGATCAGTGGGCTGGGGGATAGGATCCACGACAAGGTCAAGACGTATTCCAAGGGTATGAAGCGTAGGCTCCTCCTAGCGAGGACCCTTATGGTGAGGCCTAGGCTTGCGATACTGGACGAGCCTACGAGCGGGCTGGACGTCATCCACGCACTTCACGTGAGGAGGGTTATCAGGGACTACGCCCGCAGCCACGGGGTTACGGTGCTCCTATCGAGCCACAACATGCTGGAGGTAGAGTACCTATGCAGCCGTGTAGGCATAGTACATCAGGGGAGGCTAGTGGCCGAGGGCGAGCCTCGCAGGCTTATCGAGGAGCACGGCGTGGGGAACCTAGAGGAGGTCTTCGCAAAGGTGGTTGGGGGTGCTTAGGGTCTTAGTTGTTAAGGAGCTCAAGGACCTGCTTAGGGATAGGAAGCTGCTCATAGGCATGATCCTAGCCCCGCTCCTGATATACGTCGCTATGGGGGCTGTGATGAGCTTCTCCATAAGGGAGAGCATGAGGGCTGTAGAAGAGAGGGTTGAGAAGGGGGTTGAGCTCGGGCTCATGGACCTGGATAAGGGGCCCTACTCAACCCTCCTCAGGCAGTTCCTCGAGAGATTCATGCGTGCCAGGATCGTGGAGGTCGAGCCGGGGCCCCCGTCGAAGGTCCTCAGGAAGCTTATCGCCAAGAGAGTTCCCGCGCTCCTAGTGGTGCCGAGGGGCTTCTCTAGGAACATCTCGCGGGGGCTTAGGGGGTTCTTAGAGGTCTATGTTGAGATCGGGGACCTGAGCATATCCTCTATGGCCCTAGCAGGGGTCTACTCCTCGATCCCTGAGAGGTTCTCCCAGTATCTATCCACAATCATAATAAGCAACTCATCCTCCGTGAACCCTGTGTTTGCCAAGGACCCAGTGGGAGGGGTTTCCAAGGCTCTGTTTGCGGGCTCCGAGGTGGATATGGCGTTGCTACAGTCCATGATGGGCCAGGCCTTCATGCTGCCCATAGCCCCCATGCTTGTCGTTGGTTACGCCGCATCCCTAGCGGCTATGAGCATAGGTGTTGAGAAGGAGGAGAAGACTCTCGAGGTGCTGCTCTCGCTACCTATAGGCAGGAGGGGCATAGTCCTGGCTAAGCTCACGAGCTCCCTAGCCATAGCAGCCCTCTCCTCGGTCTCTATGATGGTGGGGCTCGCCTACTACATCTCGAGCGTGAGCACGAGTATAGGCGGGGGGTTCGGCACGAGCATCTTCGGGTTCGTAGGGCCCGAGGGCCTCGCGATGTTCGCCGCAGCGGTGTTCCTATCGGTTCTCCTAGCCTCGACCCTAGGGCTATACCTAGGCAGCTTCGGTGAGGATGTGAGGAGCGCTCAGAGCATGGTGGGATTCGTATGGATCGTGGCTACGGTCCCGCTATACCTAGCAATGTTCAGCGACCTAGCGCTCGACCCCCCGCAGAGGCTGCTAGCGATAGCCTCCATACCGTTTACAGCCCCCCTCATGGTGCTCAAGGCCCTGGTCTCGTCGAGGCTGCTGTACGCCGCGGTCTCGATGGCCTCGGAGCTACTGGTGCTGATCCTCGTGATCCTCCTCCTGGCCAAGAGGTTCGAAGGGGAGAAGCTGCTGGTGGGCAGGGGAGGTGCTAGGAGAAGACGCTGGGGTACGCTACTGGTTAAGAGAAGGGCCTGATCCATGGTGCGACGAGGCCTATCTGAGGAGCTTCGCCTAGCCCTGCGGTCACGCTGGGACGTGA
Organism: Thermoprotei archaeon; assembly: GCA_003661865.1. Classification (GTDB taxonomy): domain Archaea; phylum Thermoproteota; class Thermoprotei_A; order Sulfolobales; family Ignisphaeraceae; genus QMWT01. The sequence goes on along the minus strand of QMWY01000065.1, from coordinate 1,041 downwards.
TAGCCGCGCTAATCATTGGGCTTGGGGTCGGAGGGGCTACGTCACTCTACGGGCTCCTGTTCATAACCTTGGACTCCGCTGCCTTAAGCCTACCTCTCCCCCTCGCTGTTCTGGCGGTGCTTGGCCTGCTGGCCCTTGCAAGGCTCGTGGTTAGACGCGCTGCGGGGGAGGGGGGCGGGTCGCTCCTAGACCTCTTCCTCAGGATCTACCACGGGAACTATGGCAAGATAAGTACGAGGAGGGCTGCAGCGCTGAGCTTAGCACCACTGATCACGGTTGCGGCAGGGGGCAGTGTGGGGGTCTCGGGCTCGGCGATATTCTTCGGCTCGTCCCTCGCCTCCATAGCCTCTAGACTTTTACGCCTAGGGGCTCGTAGCGTTAGGAGGCTCATGTTGGTTGGAGGTGTTGCAGGTATAGCGGCTGTCTTCAGGGCGCCCATATCGGCCATGATGTTTGCGCTGGAGGCACCGTACAGGAGGGATATCGAGGTAGGGGTGATAGTACCAGCGAGCCTAGCCGCGGCGACAGCCTACGCAATTTCGAAGATGGTTCTGGGGGAGCAGGTGCTCTTCCACGCGGTGGCCCCGGAGAACCCCATACCCCTAGACCCGTGGGCAGCCGTGCACTACGCGGCCATAGGTGTCGTTGCGGCGGTGGCGTCCATAGGGATCATACGGTTCAGGGAGCTGCTGGAGAGATTGGTGGAGAGAGTAAACAGGCTTGAGGATCTGGGGTTCGTAGTCGTTGGGCTGTGCACCGTGGCGGCGTACCTAGCGGTGCCTAACGCTGTTGGCAGCGGCACCCGGGCGCTCCTCTACGTGAAGACCATGGGGCTCGGCGAGGCTGCGCTCCTAGCGGTCGTCAAAGCACTGCTTACCGTGGCCACCCTTAGGCTCGCGGGTGCCGGAGGGGTCTTCGTGCCATCGATGGTGGTTGGTGCTGCCATAGGGTACAGCTACGCCCTCGCCACTGGGTTCCCGGGGCGTGAGGCGGCTATGATAGCCGGGATGGCGGGAATATTCGCCGGGGTCAACAGTGCAC
>QMWY01000064.1 GCA_003661865.1 Thermoprotei archaeon | reverse complement strand
GGAGCTGCTGGAGATGAACATCGAGGAGCTCAACGTGGCGAAGATCGTCGAGCTGCTCAGGGTAGACCACAGCTTAGCAGCCATGGTGGCTACCAGAATGATAGAGCGCGGCATAGCTACAGCCGAGCGCGGAAGGATAAGGATTGTGAAGAAGGGTTAGCGATCAGCAGCCAGCTCGTCAGAGGCGTGCTGGGAGCAAGGGCCCGAATAAGGAGCCGTGGTGAAGACTGCATTAGCGTGTTAGTGCTGCTAGGGATGCCTCGAACCCTGCTACTATGTAGGATAGTGCTTGCATTAGCCTGTAGGCTTCCGAGGGCTTCTTCGTCCTGAACCTTACGGTGTAGGCGTCTACGCGTTCTACGAATGGTAGTAGCGAAGCTGCGTCTGCATACCCGGTCCTCCTGAATACGAAGTCGAATACGAGCTCCCCCTCGGGCTTCAGCGGCTTCACCTCTCCTTTCCTAAGCCTCTCGATCGCTTCCCTGATCCCCTTCCTGAGCTTCTCCAGCGCAACGTCGATCGGGTCCATGATAGCTGCGTAGCGCGATAGCGACTCCTTAACCTCTACGTAAACAGCCCACGGGGTGTGCTTCTCAACATCCTCCCTAAGCTTGTCATCGCCCATAACCAGGATCACGGGGACCCCGAACTCCCCCGCCACCAACGTGTTTAGGAGGTACTCACTAGCCCTCTCGCCATTGACCCTGACCTCGTAGAACGTAGCCCCGCTGTAGGTATGGTCAAGCACACTCCTAGGGGTTCCCGCCGCCGAGTGGTAGCCGAGGAACATAGCGGCGTCGAATCCACGGTCGATGCAGCACACCATGGACAGGGGCCTGAGAGACCCCCTAACCAGCTTGACGTACCTAGGCATCTCCTCATAGACTACGTTCCCCATGAACCAGTGGCTATCAGCAACCCAAACCTCCTCCGAACCAAGGGAGTGGAGCTCCTCAGCAGCAACCTTCACAACACGTGTAACAATACTCCTAAGCTCCGGGAACATGAAGTAGCGGGGACCAGTCTGAACAACATGGAATATCCCGGGGAGACCCTCAGCATCAACCGATACGAAGACCCTCATACACAGCACACCGCACAGCCACTCGCCTCGCTAAGTAAAAACGCCTGCCTTTCCGGTCTGCGGGCCCAGGCGATCAGGTGTTGGGTGGGAGTCTCCATATACGGGTATGCATATATATGTGTATAGCTGTATATCTGTTGGTGTACTGATTTGGCTTCAGCCTCTACCACGACTATTAGGGTATCTAGAAGGACTCTGCAGCTGCTTGACGAGCTTAAGGAGAGGTTCGATGCTAGTTCCTATGAGGACGTTATTCTTAGGCTGGTGCTTGAATACAGGAGGAGGGTTGTGGAGAGGTACTTCGGTGTAGACCGTGGTAGAATAGCGGGTTTTAGCGAGGAGGATCGTGGTGAAGATAGAGAGTAGTGGCTTAAGCTTAGTGGTGGATACCTACGCCTGGATAGAGTACTTTAGAGGGACAAGGAAAGGCGAGGTGGTTAAGAATTACCTACTCTCGTCCAGCAGCATCTACACACCATCGATAGTCCTAGCAGAGGTAGCTAGGAAATACATCCGTGAAGGTATACCGGGTGACGTGGTTAAGGAGAGGCTGAGGGCAATAACCAGCATCTCTGCAATCGTCCATATAGATGCGGAGCTAGCGCTCAAGGCGGGAGAAACATACCTAGAGCTCCTTGAATACTCAAAGAAGCAGCAGCTCAAACAGAAGCCAAGCCTCAACGACGCCATAGTGCTAGCAACAGCAAGGAAGCTAGGAGCCAAGGTGATAACGGGGGATCAGCACTTCAGGAACCTAAGAGAGACGATATGGATAGGGGATTAGGAGGAGGTACCAGCATAGCTACCATGCCATGAAAGCTGGTTAAGCCCTGGTACCCGCTGGATGCGCAACCGATCGCCACGGAGATAAGGCGGTGGTTAACGGGAGTTCTATGGCGTATCCACGCTCTAGCTCATTCAAGAGCTACCTAATTCTTCACCAACAAGCTCTCTATAGAGCCTTAGGACATTGCTCGCTACATAGTCTGCCCACCTAAGCGCCTCCTCGGCATCCTCCTTATCGTAGAGCTCGTTAGGAGGGGTTCCAGTCTCTTCATCTCCGTACATAGCTGGTTCTCTTTCCCGTCTTAGCCTACGCGAGATCCTAGCCATTCTAGGAACCTCTCTACGGAACCACTCGGGGAACCTATGGGCCTCTCTACGTAGTACTGGTCCTACGTCGTGCCACTTAGGAGGCTCTATCCCAACGAGGCGTAGGGAAGCCTTGAGCAGTAGTTCTACAGCTTCCTGGCACTGGCGAACTACGTAAGGGTAGTTACCTGTAGCCAGCGCCTCCCTGGAGTGTTTAAGCCTCTCCAGTGCTTGGACTATGTATGCCCTAGCCATCGATGTGCTTCTCACAGCTCTATCACCTCACCGGGCTTGTAATCCTTTTTCAGCCTCCAGTACCACTTCTTCCCTACCCACACTCTCTCAGCGCCTAGCTCCTGCAGCCTCTCGGTAAGCTCGCTCAGAATGCGCTGCATGAACCCGTCCTTATCGTAGACCACCACTGCATCCTCCACCATGTCTAGGTAGAGGGGTCTGTGCCTCTTCGCCTCCTCAACACTCAGTATCACTGGGGAGAGGTCTGTTGTGTAGCCCCTGCTCCACAGCACCTCTTTGAGGTGTTCAACCTCGCTCTCCGCCTCCTCAAACATCTCCTGCCTCCTGAATCGGGAGCGCGGAAGCTCCTTAGCGATTATCAGGAGATCTATATCGCTATCCTTACGCGCATCTCCACGGGCAACCGATCCGAAGACCACGAGGGATACGAGCTTACCACCCCACCTCTTCAGCAATGCTCTGAGGAGCCTGTACACCAGTGTTCGGTAGGGCTCCTCTATGTGATGAAGACCTACACGGAACTTCCTCTTCACCTGGTAGCGCCCTGCTAGGCATTTCTGATCGATGCTTATATCGGGTTCGGGTGGGGGCTGTAGGCGTGAGGTGTTCGCATATGGATAGGATCAGGGTAGCTGTACTTGAGGCCACGGGGATCGTTATGGGTAGTGGTGTGCCCGAGGACCTGCCCAGGGATATAGACATCGTGTTCTCAGCACTGCCAAGCAGCATCGCGGGCGATGTGGAGATCGGGCTTGTGAGGAGGGGCTTCACCGTGATCTCCAACGCCAGCCCCATGAGGCTCGACCCCGATGTACCTCTGCCGAACCCCGAGGTGAACCACGGGCACCTCAAGGCGCTAGAGCTCCCGGGAGTGCGGAGGGGGTGGAGTGGGGCGCTCCTCAAGGATCCGAGCTGTACATCCGCTATACTCACCCTCAGCCTAGTCCCCTCCACCGGGAGTTCGGTATTGCGAGCGTTACCGTGGTGTCTATGTAGGCTATCAGTGGTGCTGGCCTTAGGGGGCTACCTGCCTACGCGATCGTGGATAACGCGATCCCCTACATAGAGCGTGAGGAGTGGAAGGTCGTTAACGAGACGAGGAAGATCCTCAGGGAGGCTAGGAGTAGCGGGATCGAGCCCGCGGATATAGAGGTGTTCGCAACAGCAACAAGGGTTCCCGTACTTGACGCCCACCTAGAGGTTGTTTACGTGAAGTTTAGGAGGGGTGCAGAGCCCGAGGATGTTGCCGATGCTATGAAGAGCTTCAGATCGCTACCCCAGGAGCTACACCTATCAACAGCCCCCGAGAACCCGATCGTTGTTCGTAGCGAGGCGAATAGACCCCAGCCCCGGCTCAATAGGTACGTAGACAAAGGGAGGTCTGTAACAGTCGGGAGGATCGGATCCATAGGTAGCAGACGCGTCAGGTACGTTGTGCTGGAGCACAACACGATCCGCGAAGCAGGGAACGCCATCCTGATCGCAGAGCTCTATCTCAAACACCACCTAGGCGTTGTCTAGCCACCCCTCTTCCTAACCATTATGGCGAAGCCCTTAATCCCCTGGAAACTCGTTCCAAACACAAGGCTGGTCTTCGTAAGCCCTATATTCGGGACAACAGCTACGACCTCGCCCTCCTTCACCGCCTCCTCAAGGGCTCTCCCAAGCTCCTCCAGGTCGTTGACGAAGTCATCAAGTCATCTATGGATAGGTAGTATATAGCCCAGGAGATGCCGCTATAAACGAGCTTAAGCTCTGCCACCAACGACGCCGGGAACCGCTAAGCTGATCCAATTATTTAACATTTAATCCAAAGGACCTGGGAGCTTGGGAACGGCAGTTCTTTTAGCACCTACAACTTAGAGCATTGGAGGACCCCGCCTAGGGTTCCAAGCAGTTGATGTGATGCCCAGCGCTATGAGGAGTACCTGTGGAGGAGCTATGGCTACCTCAGGAGGTGTGGCATCCATGCTGAGGAGCATAGATCCACCTGTTTAGCTAGGTTGATGACCCAGCACCTGCTTTTAATCCTAGGGCGCGTTTAGATACCTAGATCGGGGTAGCCATAGGGTGGATATCGAGAGGGTTCGTAGGATACTGAGCATTCTCACAGAGTCTCTAAGGGTAGCCGAGAGCATTGTTGCTATGGGTTTTGAGGAGTTCGCAAGTGATATAAGGAATAGGTACATCCTCCGGCTAGCCCTAGTAGAAGTAGTTGAAGCCGCTACTTCGCTAGGACTACACATCCTAAGGGAGGATCTAGGTGTTAGAACCGTTGAGAGCTATGCACAGGTGTTTAGAAAACTTGTTGAGCACAGAGTCATCAACATCCCAGTACCGATGTATGATAATGTTTCTCAACCTGGCGAGACGTTCCATAGCACTACCCGTACTGGGATGTTGATGACTCCAGGATATATAGGGAGGCTAAGGAAGGTGGACTTGATGTTATTAGGAAATTTATCGAAGAGGTTAAGAGCTATGTCGCTAGAGCTAGAGGAGGCTGAGAGGTTTAGGTACTATGAGCTAAGCTCGGAGAAAAAGCATGAGGTCTTGAGCAGGTTGAGGAGTAAGCTGGAAAGCCATGAGGATGTTGTTCTTGCCGTGCTCTACGGCTCTTTCCTTAGGGATGGTGTGTTCCGCGATATCGATGTCGCCGTGTACCTATCCTATAGGGAGGGCGAAGAGCTGGACTCTTTCAAGGCTGAGCTTGATCTCGGAGCTGCTCTATCCGAACACGTAGGGTATCCTGTTGACGTAAAGGTGCTGAATAGGGCCCCTCCATGGTTCATAAGGATCGTTCTGGAGAGGGGTATTGTTCTAATAGAGAGGGTTCCGTCCCTAGTGAAGAAGCTCTATCTAAGGGCTCTGGATGAGGAGTACGGGCTTAGATACACACGTATCTAGATCACTTTGAGGCTCTACAACCTTTCCTACGAGCAGTGTCTGCGTTTCTACAGGGGTAGGTAGCTGGCGCTATGCATAGGGTATATCAACTCCTCATCGCTACTAGCTACTGGGTAGTACGCCATGCGCATCGGTATTGTTGGACTTGGGTTGATGGGCACCGCCCTCGCTAGGTGCCTAGCGTCTAGGGGCTTCGAGCTCGTGGTGTATAACCGTACCCTCTCCAGGGCTGAGAACCTGTGTAGGGAGCTGGGGTGCGTAGTAGCGACAACGCCACGGGGTGTTGCTGAGGCGTGTAGGGCTGTCATCCTATTCGTATCGGATGACGAGGCTGTTCACCAGGTGGCCCTGGGCCGCGGAGGCGTTGCTGAGGCGCCGGGTAGGGTCACGGTGATCAACATGAGCACGATCACCCCTATGGAGAGCCTTAGGCTGTACGAGGGGCTTCAGCGCCGCGGCAAGGCGTATCTCGAGGCGCCGGTGTACGGAAGTGTTGATGCTGCTGAGGGCTGTAGGCTGCTAACCATGGCTGCGGGGCCCAGGGAGGTGTTTGAGGATGCGAAGGGTGTTCTAGAGGCGTTCAGCTCCGAGCTTATGTACCTAGGCGATGTGCCGCGGGCATCGGTGCTGAAGCTGGCTCTGAACAACATCGGGTTGGCGCTGCCAGCGATACTTGGCGAGAGCCTAGCCCTTCTCAAGGCATGGGGCGTAGAGATCGAGATCCTCAGGAGCGTGGCTAGGAAGCTGTGGTTTGGGGAAGCTGTTGAGAGGTACTGGGATAGGGCGCTTGGAGAGGCGGGGAGTGTTAGGTTCAGGCTCGCCCTAGCTGCCAAGGATATGCACTACGTAGCTAGGGCGCTAAGGGAGCGCGGGGTGCCAGCGCATGTGAGCAGCGCAATAGCGGACCTCTACACAGCTGCAGCGGCGAGCGGCTACGGAGACAAGGACTATCCGGTGGCTGTGCAGCACCTGCTTAGGCTAGCCGGGGGCGGGTCCAGAGCAGGGCTTTGAGCCTTGGGGGAGGCACCTCCGCAGCGAGGTAGCGACCCGTTATTAACGGC
>QMWY01000063.1 GCA_003661865.1 Thermoprotei archaeon | reverse complement strand
CTGCTAGGATCTCCTGAATTCTCCATGCGATCTCCTTCCTCTTCTTTGGATCGAACGTTACTTTGAGAGCCTCAGTTAGCTTATCCACTTCGGGATCGCTGAACCTAGCCCAATTGCCAGTACCTTCCGGTCTGCTGTGGAACCTTCTGAAGAGCCAAGAGATATCGTTGCCCGGTCCGCTACCTAAGAGGTAGGTATCAACCTTGCCACCCTTTATCATCGGCCATACGGTCTTCCAGTCCAGAACTCTTACCACTGCCTTGATGCCACCGCCTGGTATCTGTGATAACCACTTGGCAATGGCCTCGGCAGCCCTGACCCTAATGATGTCGTAGCTCGGTGGGTAGATCTCGAACTGGAAGTCCTTGCCATCGGGGGCTTCTCTCCACCCGTCGCCATCGACGTCCTTGAACCCTAGCTCGTCTAGAAGCTTGGCCGTGACGTTTAGGTCGAAGTAGTAGGCGTTCTGCACGTTGGGGTTGTACCACTGTGCGTTAACACCAACCGGTGGTACCACACCTGGACTCCCTGGAACTCCGTACCCCATCAAGATCTCATTTACTATGTAATCCTTATCCACAGCGAAAGCCATAGCGCGTCTGAATTTGGTTATGTTGAAGGGCCACCTCTCGTTGTTAAAGCCCCAGTGGTAGAACGTAGAACCTGTGTAGGTATGTATGCTCACACCAGGAGTTGATAGCAACTGCGGCACGACCTCTGGGGTTACCCACCCATCATACGTGTCGATCTCGCCTTTCTGCACAGCCAGTATAGCAACGTTGGATTCCTTGATGAAGACGAACATTAGCTCGTCTACACACGGCCTTCCTAGGAAGTAATCCTTATTCGCTACGTACTTCACATACTGGCCAGGTACATACTCAACTATCTTGAAAGGTCCACTTCCAATAAGCTCATCTGGTATCTTAGGGGCGTACTTGGCTAATCCTTCGCCCTTCTCCTTGAGCAAAGGCTCCCATATATGCTTAGGCATTATATTCATGGTCGTCAAGCCGTTATAAATGAATCCTGCATCGGGATTCTTGAAGTATATCTTCACCGTGTAGTCGTCCACAGCCTCTGCATGATCCACAGACGCAAAGTAGCCATGGTAGTAAGTCCAAGAGTATTTAGCTAATACATTTATAGTGAAAGCAACATCTTCGGCTGTTAGGGGTTTCCCGTCATGCCACTTAATTCCCTTCCTAATCTTTATCGTCAACACCTTATAATCAGGCGAATACTCCATTGATTCAGCTACTTCGTACGTGAGAGTGCCGTTTATAAGCCTGACCAGCCTGTTGTAGATCGGCCAGAGAACTTCAAGGCTCCATGAGGAGCCCGCTACAAACCAATTGAATGTGTTTGGTTCATCAGGAAGGGCTATCCGAAGTACTCCTCCATAACATGGACATTCTCTACCCTTCAACCATTTGTCATAGGTAACAGCCTCTACCTTCATACCTTGTTGAGCCTGCGCAAAGATCGGTGCTGCTAGGGTTACAACTATGGCGAGAATGATGATGGGTACTAGGATTCGAGCCATGGACCTCATCAAAACACACCTGCTGCCAGAGTACTAGAGCAAGAATATTCGTATATAAATCTTATAGCTATCAATAAAGATAGAATCTCTAAAGAATGTTATTATTCCTTACCGAATCGCTTAGTATAAGCGAACTGGTAAAGCGTTAAGGCAACATGTTCTATACCCCGCGCAAAGTACTCGATCCTTACATTCTTGTTGGGAGCATGTACTCTGGAACCGTAGTACCCGACACCGCTCCTGTCATTGGTGTACGTAGAAGCTCTGTGAATACATAAATGGGGGGTGAACCCGCGGACAACGGTACCAGTATCTTTACCGTAGACTTCACGGGCAACCGTAACCGACACTTGTACTACGGCTTCGCTGGGTCGGGTATACCCGGCTGGATAACTGCTTAGTACTCTTATCTCAACATCTCCGAATCCCTTATCCTCAAGATACTTCTTGAGCTTCTCTAATAACTTAGCGAGACTCTGCCTGGGAACTGAACGGATATCTACCTTAACAACCGCATGCGAAGGCGCTATGGTCTTCGCACCTCTACTTGTATACCCTGCGTAGAGTCCCGACACATTAAGTGATGAGAATAGGTAGAGGAGTCCTCTAAGCTCTAATCCACGGACACCACCCATAAATTCCTTCAGCCCGAGCCCGGTATGAGGATCTTACCGCACTCAAGGTCCTTAAGTAGCGTTAGTAGTTTCGCCATTCTCTACACAAGGTTGGGAATTATGGAAGCAAACCCGCTGTGGACATCCCTAGCAGCTCCTCTAGGCTCAAGCTCTATGTAGAGCATGCCTTTGAATCCTAGGTATATAAGAGGCCTTCCGTCCTTAGATACATATCCCGTCTCCCATATATCACCATCACTTCTTAGAATACTCGCTCTCTGCTTAACAAAACGGTGTAGAGTTAGTGAACCTTTCTCCTCCACCCCCCAACAATAAACTTGATAGTCAGTGGTACTTCACCAAGGATCTCATGAAGGACATCAATAGTAGCAAGCCTAGCAACTATATTGCCTTTATTATCAGCCACACCACGCGCGATTAGAAGCCCATCTCTTCTCACAAGCCTGAACGGATCGCTCGACCACTCCTCAAGGGGTTCTGGAGGCTGCACAACATAGTGGTTGTAGAACAACACACTCTTACCACCACTCTTAAGCACAGCCACGACTATGGGGTGACCACCGGCTGAACCGATCCCAACATTAAAGCCACGTCTTCTAAGCTCTCTGGCAACGAAGTTAGCAGCTTCCTTGACACCCTCACTACGTGCTGAAACTCTTGGTATCTCAACGAACTCTGCCAGAAGGTCTATGTAGTACTCAAGGTTTTCTTAACGAATACATACAGCTTCTCTAAGAATGTGAACAATCCCTATTATTCACCTCTTTAAATGCTTCTCGAACCAAGTAACGATCTCTCTAAGCCTCTCAACCCTATGCTTAGGCTTACCACTCCTGCTAAGGTCATGACCTTCCCTAGGGAAGATTACTAGACGCGCATCAACACCATTTAGCTTTAACGCTGTGAAGAACAGCAGTGCTTGATCGAGCCAGCACCTATAATCCTCCATAGAGTGTATTACGAGTGTGGGTGTACGAACCTTGTTGGCTCTGATCAATGGACTCTTCTCAATGTACACCTTGGGATTTCTCCACGGAGGCTCGCCGCACCCGATCATATCGGCATTGAAGTAGAACCCTATATCAGTTGTTCCGTACTTGCTGATCCAGTATGATATGCTTCTCTGCGTCACAGCAGCCCTAAACCTATCTGTATGAGTTATGATCCAGTTGGTCATGAAGCCCGCATAGCTACCGCCTGCTACACCAACCCTTTCAGGGTCTACGAAGTCGAAGTTCTTGGTAACATGGTCTAAGAACTCTATTATGTCTTGGTAGTCCCTCTCACCGTAACGACCCCGAATATCAGCAAACTCCTCCCCATACCCATCACTACCACGAGGATTGCAGTACGCTACTGCAAAACCCTTGGCTGCTAAGAGGTGAAACTCAAACATGAAGCCCTCCCCAAACATCATCTTAGGCCCTCCATGGATGTAGAGTACCCATGGAACCTTAGAGCCCTCCTCCATATGCGGAGGTGGAAGCACCCAGCCCTCTACAGTAGCACCATCGCTGGCCGTAAAGGTGAGGTGTCTAGGCTTTGTGATCTCGTAGCGATCAAGCCATCTGTTCATGTATGTTATCTGTTTAACCTCTCCTCTTCCTAGGAAGGCGTAGAGTTCGTTAGGCCTAGTCGAGCTCATAGCTGTGAACACTATGTAGTTTCCGCTAGGAGGAGTACTGAACTCATCTATGCTCATCCCGTCTAGCTCTACCAATGCCTTGGGCTCCTTGCCTAGGCGTACGTTGAATAACTTCGTTCTTCCGCTATCGGATACCAGGAAGATTACCCCGTGTTTAGCGCTCCACGCGATTAACCGGCTACAGTGCTTCCCACGGCTATCGCTCCCTACGGTGTTCACGACGTTTCTATCTAGGGTAGGCGTTAGGCATTCAAGCCGCCAAGAGCCGAGATCTAGTAGCCATACGCGGTTGTTAGCTGCTAAGCCACGAGGCGTATCTAGGGGGCGAGCTATAATTGCTAGAGTTTCGCCATCTAGGCTCCATACAAGATCAATCCCCATTAAGGGTCTAGGAAGTTCAACCTCCTCAATATCCCCATTGACATTGGCTATATATAGCCGTGTACGAGGAGGTCTATCCCTATCAGTTGCTAGAAACGCTATTCTTCTCCCATCAGGGCTCCACACGAACGAGACCACATCCGGGCAGCCTTCGGTCAATCTATAGGTCTCGCCACTCCAAGGATCTAGCAGGGCTAGGTGCCTACACCGGTTATATACAAACCCTTCCCCGTTGAACCATACGGGTATCCTCTCGATCCTCTTAACATCTTCGTCCTTGACCACGCGCTCCACAACTGCTATCCGTTCTCCAGTAGGAGACCATTCATATGCAGTGATACCCTGGGGGAATCTAGCGATCTCTACGGGTTCCAGTGACTTGCCGAGCGTGACCATGTATAGTGAAGAACCCCTCTCGCCCTCTCCAAAGCCTCTTCTCGAGACGAAGGTCACGGCTTCACCATCAGGTCTCCACCTAGGACATGAATCGGGGCCTCCCCGCGTGACCTCCTCTACGTGTCCCGAATCGAGATGCGCTATGGCTATATAGGTTACGTACCTATCCTTCTCAAGATCTATCCTTGTGAAGGTGAACAATGCCTTTCTCTTGCTAGGATGTGCTACGGGGCTTGATACGAGAACTAGCTTCGCAAGATCCTCGTAATCTAGAAGTCTGCTCAGCCCTCCCCACCCACTATAACGGCGATCCTCTCACCCGGCTCCACAATGCCGTAACGTCTAACCCTGACTACGTATCCGTCTATAGGACTCCTAACCTCGATCTGCTCCCAGAGCGTATCGAGAACAGCAACGATATCGCCCTGAGAAACCCTATCACCTGGCGATACCTTCATAGTCACTACCCCTCCGCGCGGCGCTCGCACAGCCTTGGAAGGCCCTTTCAACATTACGGGCTGAGGGTGCTCCTCAGGTACCCCTTCGAGTATTCCAAGGTACCTAGCTACGTTTAGAACCCCTGAATAACCGAGCTCGTAGGCGTTCCTAGAAACCCTACCACCCTCACCGAGCTCGACAACTATAGCTGGGACGCCGCGCATCGTTGCGGCTACGTGGAGCTCTCCATACACGTACTGGTAGTACTTACGCTCCTTCTCCTCCCTTATCCTGCTACGCGCTACGAACCTCACCCCAAAGTACCTAGCCATATCGGGAGTTACGTCCTTCTTAGCAGCATAGCTACTATCGCTACGGGGCGTAAACACCCCTTCAGGGGGCAAGATCGCGTGCGGTACGTTCTCACCATCGCCTGCCGCTGTATGGAGGTCAAGCGCGTAGTCGCTCTTCATAACGAGTTCACTGAAGATCTTGTGCACGATCAGCTCACTAACGTTACCCTCGGGATCTCCAGGCCATACTCTATTCATATCGAGGTTATCGACAATCCCCCAGCGCTTCTTCCTTAAGACAGCCAATGGGTTATGCATGGGTGTAACGACAAGTGCACCACGCTTAATGTCATCAGGCCCTATATCCCTGGCTATCCTCATTGCAACCAGCATACTCGTAACCTCATCTCCGTGGGACCCCGCTCCTACATAGAGAATAGGCCCAGGCTCTGCTCCCGTAATCACGGCAAACGGTATCGATAGCTCAGAACCCGTTGATAGTGTTGATACAAGGAGCTCTGAGAACGCCTTATCCCTAGGCCCTAGTTCAACACCACCAATTGAGATCTTCATGATACACGCCCGTGCACTAGGCAACAGACTTAGAAATCAGTTTTTCGCTCCGGACAATGCTGTATAGAGAGGACTAAGGATATTTCTTAGCTAAAGCTACTTTAGCCGTGGCGATAACGATGCCCCGCTACGACATCGTGATTCGTGGGGGGTATGTGCTGGATGGAACAGGAGCGCCGCCCATGAGAAAGGATGTGGGAATAATTGGTGACACCATAGCTAAGGTGGGCGATCTATCGGGAGCCGAGGCAGAGAAGACCATAAATGCTGAGGGGCTTTTCGTAGCACCGGGATTCATAGATATTCATAATCATAGTGATCTGGGAGTATTCTTGATCCCAACAGCTGATAACTACATCATGCAGGGTGTCACAACAGTTGTCGTGGGGAACTGCGGCTCCTCACCAGCCCCTGTAACCGATAAGAACCTCGAGGCGTTTAAGGAGTTCAGGAAGGAGTTCTATGAGAAGTTCGGGATTCCTTGGAGAAGCTTCTCAGAG
>QMWY01000062.1 GCA_003661865.1 Thermoprotei archaeon | reverse complement strand
TTCGAGGTTGCCTCGTCGCCCAGCATCGGGGCTAGGGGCTTTACGTACCTATCGAGATCCAGCAGCCTAGGGTCACTGAAGGTGAGCGCAGCTACATCAGGCGAGATCACGTAGTAGAAGGGCCTTACAATAGCGCTGCCTCCACCCCTCTTAACGGGCATGGACTCCGAGAACGCCTCGCGATCCCCACGGCTAGCCCCTATCAGTGCTAGAAGCAGGAGCTCATCCCTTAGTAGAGGGTTCGCAACCGTAGCTCCCCCAGCCTTCCTAAGTACGAGGGCCTCGGAGAACTTTACCAGCTCAACAAAGCTCCCGGGCTCTGCCCCCAGCTCCGTAACGACTGTTCTAAAGCCCCTGCACCTCAGCTCCTCCTCAACAACGTGGAAGCCCTTGAACAGCGGGGGTATGGCCGCCACAACCTCGGTTCCGTGGCTACGGGTAGCCCCCCTAAACACCTCCGCCATAGCTACGGACTCTAGGGGCTTATCGGGCCTCACAACGAAGAAGACGCGCTCCGTAGGCCTAAGCATTGAGTAGAGCCCTAGTGCCCTCCTAACCTGCCTAACGAGGCTTCGGAAGAGACATGTCCTGCAGAGCTTCTCCCCCGACGCCAGCCTATGGTAGAACGCCTCCCTCTTCCTACACGAGGTGCACAGCGTCAATAGCCCTTCCCTAGAACAGGGTCTTGAAGGACCTCCTCTTCATCACGTCCTTTATCCCTAGGCGCAGCGCCTGGTAGTCCGCCTCCATATCCATGAACACGCCCTCCTGCTCAAACACGCACTCACCATCTATGAACAGCTTGAACACCCCCTCACGCTTAGCGACCTCTAGGAGCTCCTTCTGTATGAGACTCCCGCCGTTAACACGGGTCACGTCAACGTACACGAACGTTATCATGTGCCCTGCCTTACGCTCCAGCCTCTGCATAACCCTATATACATGCCTTCCGCTGGCTCTGCGTGGGTCCGTGAACGCCACTAGCACTACGCGCTCACGCCTAATGATCCTCTCAACCTCGCTAGCGCTACGCGCTACTAGCACGGATAGCACCTTCCCTACTCTCCCTAAGCTCTAGCAGGCGCTTAAGAAGCTCTCTTTCCCTCCGGGTCAGAACAACCTCGATATCTATGGGGTCTCTAGCGCCTCCCGGGGGCTTGATACCGTAGCTTGTTAGGTACACGTACCCGTACTTCAGGGCCCGCTTAACATCCTCCACAGGGTAGGTCTCGGCAAACTCCCTAAGCATGTTTTCGAAGCCCACGTGCCTCTTGAGCTCCTCCTCGCTCACCGTGGCTCCGCAGACAAGGCATGTGAGGTCAGGCATGAGCGCGTTGAAGCCGCAGCGTGGGCACTCCACGGGTAGCACCGGGTGCCTATTCCTAACCCAGCTCGCGTTCCACTGAGCCCTGAGCCGCTCTACGAGATCGGTCCTCCCCCTCCTGACACACTCCCTGTAGAGCCTGGGAGCTAGGCCCAGCACCGCATCCCCTATGTTGTTGACCACGAACTCCAGCTGCTCCTCACTCAGCTCCTCACGGATCTCGACCAGCGCCGCCGCTATGAACTGGTATAGCTGCTGCAGATTCCGCCTAAACCTCCTAGCGATGGTCTTGACATCTATCGATGAAGAGCCCGTGTAGAGCAGGTCTACGATCTTCGTTACGAGCTCCCTATACTCCTCCCGGCTCAGGTCCAGGAAGCGGAGCCCGAGGACATCTACCAGCTCATCTAGATGCCTAGCGGTCCACGCATCAACATCTACGGTTCTGCGCCTGGAGGAGGACCTGCTCCTCCTGCTCACGGAGGTCCCCGAGCTGCTCTCACCACTACTCTTCTTAGACCTACGCGACCTTCTCCTACCCCTAGCCACCCCTGCTCATCACCCCATAGACGCCTTTTCCATACCCGGCATCTATTGCTACATCGCTTAGGAAGCTAAATAGTGCAAGCCCCCTAAGCTATGCGAAGGGCGTGGCCCTGCCCTGGGACTGGGAGGGGAATACCCCTGTATCACTTTCGCTTATTGGTATTAATCAGCTTCGGTTACGGGCGCTCGTATAAGCAATAGATTCGTTGATCAGCAGCGCAGGGGTGAGAGGCTTTGAATATAGGGGCTCTAGAGAGTAGCAGTGTAGCTGAGGAGGTCGTGGAGGACCTAGTGGTTGTGAAGAAGGGTGGTAGGAGGGAGAGGTTCTCGGTAACCAAAGTTATGAGAAGTGTTGAGAGGGCTTGTCGTGGCGAGTGCAGTGCTGAGGAGGTAGAGGATGTGGTGTCGCAGCTCCTCTCAGAGATAGTTGATAGGGATGAGGTGTGGTACAGCGAGATCGTGGATAGGCTGGAGAGGATATTCATGGAGAAGGGGGTGTACGACCCCAAGTGGTTTGAGGTTGCGAAGCGCTACGAGCTAGCGTCCATATACCAGGACGTCTACGGCAAGGATAGGTGGGATGGTGAGTTCGACCCCCGCGACCTTGAGCTCACGTTCTCCGCGATAAAGGTCCTCGCCGCTAGGTACCTGCTCAAGGACCCTGAGACCCTGAGGTTCAAGGAGACGCCCCAGATGATGTTCAGGAGGGTTGCCAGGGCTATTGCGAGCGTAGAGCTGCGCTACGGTAAGAGCGAGGAGTACGTTAGGGAGCTTGAGGAGAGGTTCTATGAGCTCATGTCCGGCCGCAGGTTCATGCCGAACTCCCCAACGCTTATGAACGCGGGGACCAAGCTGGGGATACTCTCGGCATGCTTCGTAATACCGGTGCGCGACTCCATGGTAACCCCGGAGGGTGAGGGGATATACGACGCCCTTAGGGCGCAGGCAATAGTGTTCCAGCAGGGTGGGGGGACCGGGTTCTCTTTCTCAGAGCTGAGGCCTGCTGGAGACGTCGTAGCGTCGACGGCGGGGGTGGCCTCGGGCCCCCTCAGCTTCATGAGGCTCTTTGACCTCAACACCGAGGTGATAAAGCAGGGTGGTAGGCGTAGGGGTGCGAACCTCGGAGAGTTATCGGTGTGGCACCCTGATATAGAGGCGTTCATAGATTCCAAATCGGGGAGGAGGAAGGACGTAGCCCTTCAGAACTTCAACATAAGCGTGGGCGCCTACGACTACTTTCTCCGAGCGGTGGAGAAGGGCTCTCCAATCCCCCTGGTGAACCCGAGGAAGACGTTCATAGGAAGGGGGCCCTACGACTCGAGGATGTACGCGATTGCTATGGCCCACAACTACATGGATGAGGAATGGGTTCAGGAGGAGATCATCAGGGAGATCGAGCGGAGCCCCACTAGGAGCGTATGGCTCGATGAGAGTGTCATCGTCACGATCGATGAAGCGATGATCATTGCTGAGGAGAAGGGGGCTATCGTTAGGTGGGTCGATGCTAAGGAGCTCTTCGAGAAGATAGTCAGCAACGCATGGGATTCGGGGGACCCCGGGCTCCTCTTCATAGACGAGATGAATAGGAGGCACCCAACATGGTACCTCGGAAAGATAAAGACGACAAACCCATGCGGTGAGCAGCCCCTACTCGAGTGGGAGAGCTGCAACCTAGGCTCGTTAGACCTAGCTAAGTACGTTGTTGAGGGCCCTGAGGGACCGAGGATCGACTGGGAGGGCATGGCACGCGACCTGAAGCTGATCGCGCGCTTCATGGACAACGTGATCGACGCCGCTAAGTGGCCCCTGAAGAAGCTGGAGGAGGCTGTGAAGAGGACGCGCAAGATAGGGGTAGGTGTTATGGGCTGGGCCCACATGCTGATAAAGCTTGGGATACCCTACGACAGTGTCGATGCGGTGTACCTGGCCTACCACCTCGCCGAGTGGATAGAGTACAACCTAGCTCTTGCAAGCATAGAGCTGGCAAAGGAGAAGGGCTCGTTCCCAGCGTACGACCCCGAGAGGTACAGGCCCACCTGGGCGACAGCGAGGCGCTTAGAGGAGCTGCTGAGGGTGGCTGACATCGATGCTAGGCCTAGCGAGCGTGTGCTGAAACTTGTTGCTGAGAGGCCCAGGGTCGACTGGGGCAGGGTAGAGGAGCTTAGAAGGCGCTACGGGCTTAGGAACGCCGCGCTGACCAGCATAGCCCCTACAGGCACGATAAGCATAATAGCGGGGACCTCAAGCTCCATAGAGCCCATCTTCGCGGTGGCGTTCGAGCGCCACGTAACCGTAGGCAGCTTCATAGAGGTGGACAGGCTGTTCCTAGAGGAGCTCCGGAAGCTCGAGATGGACGAGCCTGAGGTGATAGCCAGGATCGCCGAGCTGGGATCCATAGCGCACTTCCCATTCGTTCCAAAGAGACTGCGCAGGATCTTCAGAACCGCCCACGACGTGGACCCGCAGTGGCACGTGCTCCACCAAGCTGTATGGCAGCAGTGGGTCTGTGCAGGGGTTAGCAAAACCGTGAATATGAGGGCCGAGGCGTCGGTAAGCGATGTTAAGAGGGTCTACATGCTGGCGTGGAAGCTCGGGTGCAAGGGCATAACCGTGTACCGAGACCGGAGCAAGAGCAGGCAGGTGATATACGTAGGGGTCAAGGCCTCTAAGAGGAAGGCGGAGCAGGTCAGGGTGGAGCGGGGCGCAGCCATAGCGCAGGAGCAGCCCCGCAGAGAGGAGGGGGGACGTGAGCAGCAAAGCGGTGCTGAGCCCATCACGAAGCGAGAGAGCCGCGAGCGTTCCCTAAGGCTTGGAGGTGGAAGCGTACAGGAGCTGGCAGAAGCTCTGGGCGATGCTAAGGACTGTGCAACATGTGAATACTGATCCGGCTTCTTACCTCCTCCCCTACGCCTCCCTATGCGGAGGCGCCCGCTGCAGCGAGATCTCTTGACAAGGTTCTGTTCAGAGCTCTTCACAGTACAAGAGCTCCTGCTTTTATACCTTGTCACCACCTACGGTACTCATCGGAGTGGACATGGTAAGAGGAGCAGCGGGGTGAAGCAGCATGACAACTGAGTACGTCGCGGGGGCTGTACCCGAGGATATGTTCAAGGTCAATTTCGATAAGAGCGATATAGATGCGCTCGCCGAGGCGCTCAGGGATATGAAGAGGCCCGTAGAGGTGCTCGTATTTACAGAGAAGCGCGAGGATTGCGTGCCCTGTGAGGAGACCGTGAGGCTCATGGAGATAATAGCCGATGCGAGCCCCGATGTGGAGGGGAGCAAAGCGGTTAGGCTCAGGGTGTTCAGGAAGGGGCATGATGACGAGGCCTTCAAGAAGTACGGGGTTGAGCGTGTGCCAACAGTGCTGCTCGCGGATGGCGCTATAAAGTACACCGGTATGCCCGCGGGTGAAGAGGTCAAGGGACTTGTCGAGACTCTCATAAGGCTGAGCACCGGAGAGCACGGGCTATCGGAGCAGACGGTTAAGGAGCTGGCGGGGCTTAGGAGGAAGGCGTACATAGAGGTTATAGTGACGCCTCCCTGCCCTTACTGCCCCTACGCGGCGCTGATGGCCAATATGTTCGCCTACGTTGCCAAGGTCTACGGGAGCGGTAACGTCATCGCGGATGTGGTCGAGGCGTACGAGAACCCAGACATAGCCGATAAGTACGGAGTGACGTCCGTACCCACCATAGCTGTGAACGGAAGGGTTGTGTTCGTAGGGCTCCCCTACGAGGGGCAGCTGCTGCGCGCGGTCAAGAGGATAGCTAGGCTGGGGTACCGTCGCTAGGGCTCGGAGCGGCCCTCCCCAATAACCTCATCAATAAGCTTTTTGATACGCTCGTGCACCCTCCTGCGCAGCTCCACGAGCTCGCGGGGGGCTGTTGAGAGTAGCAGTACGAGCCTCGCATCCCCGTGGGGAGGCATGGGGATCCTCACAACTGTTGCCCCATGAGGCACCTCGCGCTCCTCCTCATGCGCTACATACCTTGCGGAGTGTATGTAGAGGGGGCTTCTCAGTATACAGGTCCTCGACTCTTCATAGGGGTTCACGAGCACCATCTCGATCTCGAGAACAGGCCCCTGTTCCCTAAGGGCGAGGCCCGCCAACGAACACCACGGATCATCAAACCTAAGCAGCTGGAGCTCCGGCACCCTTCCCCTCACCAGGGGTGTTCGGAGGTCCCAGACAACCCTATGGATATTGCTGGCGTAGCGACCCGCAACAACCACTGCTCCCTCGCCGCTGAACCGAGTTATCACAACCCGCCTATTCGCGAGGAAAGCCTCGATCAGCCCCCCAGGAGCTACGAGCGCCACGGAGCCCCTGCTAAGCGAGACCCGTATAGAGGCCGCCTCGATCGGATGGGTGCGGGGATAGGCCTTGGCCACGTACCCACGCCTAAGAACCTCCACAGCCTCCAGATCATTCCTCAGCAGCAGCGCCACACCGCGAATGCCTCTCAGCAGGTAAAGGGCTCCTAAACCCCCCCGAACTGCTAGAACCTCTGCGTCGCGAAGGAGAACGAGCTTCGCCTCTCCCACAGCTAGTGTGCGCGATTCGCTCACACTTGTGTGCGCGGAGGTGCATAGGGA
>QMWY01000061.1 GCA_003661865.1 Thermoprotei archaeon | reverse complement strand
GTGGCAGTGAAGGAGCCGCGCCTAGGATCACAAGGCGCCTCCCCACTTCCTGGAGTCTCTATGCGCTGAGCTCTCAGCTAAGGTCTCCTCAAGACTTCGTGGAGAGGTACCTAAGGACCCGACGGGGCTGGAGGTCATGAGCTTCAATCCCTTTGACATATTCATCAACATAACATCGCTGGGCTCAGCGCTCTCAGCCTCACTTCAGGAGGTATTAGTGAGGCTCATATTCATTGCGTGGGGCTTCATACTCATTTACCTAGCGCTTCGAAGGTTCGAACCCCTCCTGATGTTCCCCCTAGGCATAGGAATGGTGCTGGCCAACATCCCCGGGCTCCACCTAGCGCAGCCCCCGCCTCCTGGCTCGAACGCCTCACTGCTTACGTGGCCAGCATTCCTCTACTGGATCTACCGCTATGTAGTCGCGAGCGAGATAGGACCCCTCCTGATATTCTTAGGGATAGGCGCGATCTCGGACTTCAGGCCAATGCTTGCATACCCCCTGGCCGTAGTCATAGGCGCAGCGGCACAGCTAGGGATAGTAGTGGTGTCGTGGGTGGCCCTGGCCCTGGGGTTCCAGCTTAACGAGGCCATGGCTGTTGGCGTTGTTGGGGGTGCCGATGGCCCTACAACGATCTACACTGCTACCAACATAGCGCCCTACCTAGTAGGGCCCCTCGCTATAGCTGTTTACAGCTACATAGCCCTCATACCGATAATTCAACCCCCCATAGTAAGGGCGCTCGTGCCCAAGAAATACCTACGCGTTAGGATGGAGGCTCCGCGCAAGGTGAGCGAGCGCGAGATAATAGTGTTCTGGCTAGTGATGATAGCTGTGGTAGCGCTCTTAGTCCCCAACGCCCTACCGCTAATAGCAGCGCTGGGGCTCGGCAATATATTCAAGGAGAGCGGTATTACGGAGGTCGTGGAGAGATATGCTAAGACTGCAGGGCAGCAGCTGCTTGACATCGCCACCATACTGACCATGCTGGGGGTGGGCTCGACACTCTCATGGGACTTCCTATCCTCGGTGGCAAAGGTCTCAGGGCTTACAATCACAGACTTCCTGCTCAAGGCGTTCCTCTGCCTTCTCCTCGGTCTCCTCGCCTTCGTCGTATCGACCATAGGGGGGCTGGCTATAGCATGGCTGCTGTACTTCGTAACGGGAGGGAGGGTGAACCCTGCTATAGGCTGTGCAGGCGTTTCAGCAGTACCCATATCAGCCCGGGTTGCACAGCGTGAGGTGAGTAGGGTAGATCCCTCAAACTTCGTCCTGCTCCATGCCCTGGGGCCTAACGTAGCGGGCGTTATAGGGACGGCTATAGTTGCTGGGAGCTATATAGGGTTCGTAAGGGCATTCGTGCCCTGGATGGTGCCGTGATGAGGTTATGGCGTGCTGAGGACAGGTGATGAGGAGGGAGGGGTGCTGAGCGCTACAGACACTACGAAGAGGTCGTTTACTGCGTTTACAACAGCTAGTATAAGCACTGTGAGCGTATAGACAAGAACCGCGACATGCCCCATGGCGTAGCTTCTAAGACGCTCCGCTAGGCGTACGAGTACCGTGTATGCTGCTACAAAGCCTGCAGCAGCTATCATAGGATTGAGTGCAAGTAGCTCGGGCAGGAAGCCCGCTAGGCTCCTAGTCCAGGGGTTCAGCTCCACAACTCCACGAAGACCGTGCTCTAGGAACACAAAGTATGTTAACGAATTGTTAGCGGCAACTAGGGTGAGAGCGAGGTTCTGCAGGAATGCAAGAGATCCGGTGGAGTAGAGCCTACTAAGAAGGGTTAACAGCACCACTTTCGCTCCCCCCTCTATGTAGTGCGTCTTGCAGAGTTCAGATATAGCTGCCTGCAACCCTAGTGAACAGCGTTGAGAGCAAGTTTTACCTATCTCATTAGGGTTCTTCAATAGAGTCGGCGGGGTCGCGGTTGCCTACGAACACTATAAGTAACCCTCAATCACTAGGTGGGGTAGCGGCTTGGGCGCTATCCTGCTCGATAGGCGCTGGGCTAAGGCTAAGGGCCTGATACTGCCAGCATCCGAGTCCTTAGGGAGGAGGCTAACAAGGCTCAGCATACCTAAAGACGAGGGTTTTAGAAGAGCAGTTATCGATCGCTACGAGGTCTGCATAGATAGCGTATGCAGTGCCAAGGCGTTGGTTGCCATAGCCGTTAGGAACGGTATTGGTTACTACCTGATCGAGGAGCCGCCGCTGGACGAGCAGACGCGTAACCTTCTGGTGGAGGTGATGAACTATGTGTACGCATCTATACCTCTGAGCAAGGCTCTCGACCCTCAGCTTCTCCGGGAAGAGGTTCTTCGCGCGGCCAGCGAGCTAGGGCTAGCTGAGGAGCTTAGGGAGCGTATGGACTCTCTATGGTATTACGTGCTGCGTGAGATGATGTACTCAGTGATCACGATTCCCCTCATGGATCCCTACGTAGAGGATGTGGAGCTAAGTGACTGGAGGAGCCCAGTAACGGTTGTTCATAGGGCCTATAGCGATATCGTGGTGCCTGGGGGGCTTGTAACCAACATAAGGTTTGCGAGCGAGGAGGAGGCGCGCGCAATGGTTGTGAGGCTGGGCGTTAAAGCAGGTAAGTCCGTTAGCCTGGCAAGACCTAGGCTCCAGGCCTCGCTTCCTGAGGGGTATCGTGTAGCAGCAACGCTTGGGGAAGTGAGCGAGGGGCCAACCTTCGACATTAGGAAGTTCCCCACGGTGCCCATAGTGGTTACAACACTAATCCGTGAAGGAGTTCTTTCGCCACTCATGGCCGCCTACTACTGGCTAATCAATGATACGCGGCAGTTCTACATGATCGTGGGTGGCTCTGGGGTAGGAAAGACAACTATGCTGAACGCCCTGCTCATGCTCACGCACCCCATGTGGAAGATCGTTGTTATAGAGGACGTGCCTGAGATAGTGATCAAGACCTGTGACGAGGGCTCTAGGCATCGCGTGGTGAAGTTCCTATCGAATGAGCGTGCCACCGCTTTCGACCTAGCTGTCGATGCCCTCCGCTACAGACCCGATATCATAGTGGTTGGCGAGGTGAGGGGTCGGGAGATAGAGGCTCTGGTAAGGGCTGTTGCCAGCGGCTCGGGCTCTGCAACGACCTTCCATGCCTCTACACCTGAAGAGGTTATGATGGCCGTTAGAAACCTGCTTCCACACGACCTATACGCTCTCTTCATCGCTAACATAGCATCAATAGCCTTCATAGCCAAGGTCTTTCACAGTCGCGAGGGCAGGTACGTGAGGAGGGTTGTAGGTGTCTACGAATACAGCGATGGTAGATGGGTAGAGGTCTTCAGATGGCTCGGGGATAACGACCGCTACGAACCCTCGGATCCTAGAGCTGTCGTTAGGGCGTCACGGGCGATGAAGAGAGCGGCGGCATTTCTAGTCATGAGCCCTGAGGAGCTTATAGATGAGTTAAGAAGGAGGGCGGAGTTCTTGGGATCGCTTGCTGAGGAGGAGCCCCTAGACCCCTTAGAGGAGTACCGTAGACTGTCGTTGGCGATCTCGGAGTTCTACAGGGAGGAGTGGGGGCGTAGGGGTTGATAAGCATAGGTATCGTGGCAAGGCTTACGTCTCTGGTCGTAGCCGCGCTAATGCTTCTTACCACTGCCTCCTTGTCGCGGCTAGGGGCTGTAGAGCCTTTTAGGAAGCTCAGGTCAGCGATCATTGACAGGGCCGCATTGGCATACCTAGACCTTGTGTGGAACATCTCTCTTAAGGTTGGGCCACGCATATCCTTGAATAGTCTCAGACTAGCAGTAGCGTTCACCTTGGCCATGGCCGCAGCGCAGCTGCTGATACTTTCCCTGATCCCCCTAGGCTCCGTTACGCTGCCTGCGATCTTAGCGTCGTGTATAGGATGCCTAGCTGTACTGCTGAGACCCCTTCTACAGGTTAGGGCACGTGCATCAGAGCACGCTAAGGGTATCCGACGCGAGCTTCCGTACTTCGCGATCCTCATGAGTATAAGCGAGTCCGTGGGTATAGACCTGGCATACCTGCTGCGTAGGGTAGCCGAGACCAAGCTGTTTAAGTACATAAGGCGAGAGGCTGAGCTAGTTCTCCGGGACTCCCGTCTCTTCTTTACGGGCATCGTAGAGGCGCTGGAGTTCAGGGCGCGCCTAGGCTTGGAACAGACCTTCTCACGATTCCTCTATAGCTACACAGCCCGGCTAAGGAGCGGTGGTAACACGCTGATGCTCGTAAGGGAGTGGGTTAAGGATCTGCTATCATCCATAGATTTCGAGTGGAGCGAGTTCGTTAACGATGCATCGGTTATAGGACAGATGGCAGTCGCGCTATTCCTGATAACCCCCCTCCTACTCTCGATAATGATGTTCTTCATGCCGGGAGGTGTTGAGAGATTCGTGACATTTCTACCGCTGGGGCTGCTGCCGATACTGATCGCAGTTGTTGAAGTTAGCAGACCCAAAACTCTTGATGATGTGCATAACGTCCGCCTAGCGCCGTGTATAGTGCTAGGGGTTCTCATAGGTGTCGCACTGCACATGAGTGGCGTAGCGCCTTACGTCTCGATAATTGTAGCTTGGTCTACCTCAGCTGCTCTAGGCATGGCAATTATGGAGAAGCGCATCAGGGATTGCATGAGGGGGGAGGGAGATGCCATACCGCTGCTGAGGAGCCTCTCTGAGGCCAAGCGCTTGGGCCTTGAGATAAAGGACTCTCTTAGGAGGCTTGCCGAATCTCCCGAGCTATCACCAGCAACACGTAGTGTGTTGGAGAGGTTCTTGAAGCTGACGGGGATGGGAGCCCCGCCAACCTACGCTGCTGCGATGGTAGACACACCATCATTTCTTCTAAGGTTCTCCCTATACGCCCTGGGTCTTATAATGGAGAGCGGTGGCGGGGATCCCCAGGTACTTGAGGAGTTCTTAGAAAGCGTTAGACGTATACATGAGGCTAGGAGGAGGGCTCGTGAAAAGCTAGGACTCCTCGCTTTCCTTGGAACGGCTATACCCATAGCAGCTGTAGTTGTCATCTACTCCCTACACCCCCTATTCACAGCCATGGACTCGGCCTCTACACCGTTCCTACCGCCGCTAAGCATAGGTGCTGAGGAGTTCTTCCCAAGGATAGTGACCATGTCTGTTCTAGCAGCGATGTCATACGCAGTGGTCATATCTAGGGTTATCGATGGGAGCTTTGTAAGCAGGCTTCACATACCGTACATAGCATCCTCTGTAATTGCAGTTTTGGCCTACAGCTACCTCATGACATAGCTCCTTCTAGTTCTGTACCACCCTATGCGCGGAGCTGCGAGCGCTCCTAGAGCTAATGCACCCTCGGCTAACATGAGGAGCGGGTATAGGAGAGAGTACGCGAGTGCTAGTGACCTAGCCATGCGTTTCGACAGCACCGTATACGAGCCATAGACCCCCGTTACAAATGTAGCGAACATGTGAGTGAAGGCGGCCAGTAGTACAAGTTTCATAAAAGCATCCATGGGCGATCCGAGTACGTGAAGCGCTATAGAGAGGATTATGAATATTGCAGAGAGGAGCTGGGATGCGTTGACAAGGGGTGTTAGGAACGGTATGGATGCTTTAAGACCTCTACGCGGACCTAGAAGTCTAAAAGAGTGGATGATACATTGGTAGTACCCTCGGTACCACCTCAGCCTCTGCTTAGCAAACTCTATGATGCTCCTAGGTGGGCTCTTCACGCAGCAGCTCCTAAGCATCACCACTGATGGCCTGTGCTTGTAGAATAGGATCCTCATGTAGGCGTCCTCTGTAAGCACGTCCTCGGGGAGAGGGAGGATTTTTAATAGCAGCGCCCTCCGGGCGGCGAAGCAACCTCCGTTTACCACAGGATAGCCGGTAGATAGCCAGATCAGCGGCAGAACGTGCTCAAACCACCCAGCGGTATCTATGAGGGCTATGGTATCCGTTAAGCCCCGGCCCCGACCCATCTCCACAGGCATGAAAACAACGTCGTACTTCTTCAGGAGCCTCACGATGTCTTCAATAAGCGTCGCGCTTCCAAGCTCTATCGCCGAGTCTAGGAATAGTATGTAGTCCTCTGAGACGCTCTGGAGCGAGTAGTTGATAGCGGCTGCTTTAGAGCTCCTTCCACCGCTCCTCACAATGACCTCGAACTGGAGCTCCTTCTTGGCTATGCCCAACCTCTGCAGGGCATCTATGAGGGCTTGCCTAGTCTCGAGATCCTCCTCTTCGAGGACGAAGTACAGCCTTAGGGAATCTCCGCTTCTCTGCCTTAAGATGCTCTTAACAGTTGCCGCTATGCTATGCACGTCCTCTCTATAGAGGGGGATCACAACGCCTAGACAGCGCCTCTCCCTCGCATCCTTCCCTACGGTCCTCTGTGCGCTGCCCTCAGAGATGGGCAGCCTCTCACTCCTCGCCTTAACGGCGCCTACGACGAGGGATGCCGTGTATACGGACGCGAGGAACAAGAACGGTATATACAACGCCGCTACCATAGAGAGAAGTAGATGTTCCGCATTC
>QMWY01000060.1 GCA_003661865.1 Thermoprotei archaeon | reverse complement strand
CCTGAACTCCGAGACGTAGTTCCTCACAGTCTTCTCGCTCTTCCCCAGAAGCCTTGCGAGGTCAGCGATCCCCAGCCCCGGGTTCTCGTCTATAGTTCTCAGCACACGCTTCTTCTCCGCCGAGAGCCCCGTGCTCAGGACTATCCTCACAACGTCGAGGGGTATGGACATCTCGGGGGCATCCTCCCGTTCGGCAACCATGTAGAGCCTGACCGAGGCCCTGAGGCTATGGATCAGCAGCGCTGTCATCGACAGCACCACGATGCTCCTCATACCCCCGCTGAGGTCGGCGACAACGGAGCTGTAGCCTCTCAGCACCTCGAGGATCTTCACGACGCTGCCCCCGGGGTCCGATAGGTCGAGGGGTACCATCCTGGGTGCGGGGAGCCTCACCTTCTCGCAGAACGACGACACCTCGCCGAAGGCCACGCCCACAGCCCTCACCACAGGCTCGGCCGTGGCGACAGCAATACCCTCGACATCCCTAGCACCCTGCAGCCTCCTGATCACGTGGTCTGCGTGGAACCCCAGGGTGAAGAAGTAGAGAGGCAAACACACCCCCGCAACACCTTGCCCGGCAAAGAGAAAAGCGTGGCGCTCCGCTACACCACCAGGTTAATACCCGTGGTGCAGCACGTCTTAAGCAGAGCCCGCCATGCGCAGGATCGGTAGGCTTTACAAGCTCGAGAAGCCCCCTGTTCTCAGACAGAGGATCGGCAGGCTCTACCCCATGAGGATGCTCCGGGCGGCCGGGCATGGCGATAAGGATAAGGCTCAGGGTGAAGAGCAGGCACAAACCCTCTAGAGAGCTCACGACCGTGGCCCTGGTCAACAGCGGTTTCGAAGCCGACACACCCCAGATCCTGCTACCCGCAAAACTCGCCCGCGAGCTAAACCTCTACAGCAGGCTTGGGAAGGCGAGGATCGAGAGCTACGGCACAGTCGCGGGCCCCATAAGGATGTACGTACTGCCCTCATCGGTCGAGGTGCTGATAAGCGACTACCTAGCGGGGGAGCTCAGGATCGTCGCCGAGGACTTCAGGTACGGGTACTGGAGACTCAGAACAGATCCCGCGGAGAAGAGGAGGCAGCTACCCGCCCCAGAGATGGGTCTAGCTCAGCCAAGGAGCTCAGAGATATAGCCTCGGCGGAGGGGTTTCTGGAGGAGCGTGAGGTGTGTTGACGAGGTTCGTGGTGTGCGGCAAGTACCTCGCGGTGCCCCTACGCGACGCGATCCTCCCTCCCTACACCTCCAAGGTTGTTAAGAGCGCTGTGCTGAGATGCGCATCGCTGAAGCTCTTCAGGAAGGTCTACCAGGAGCTGGGCCCCGGCATCAAGCCCTTCTCCATGACCCCCCTCTTCCGCGGCTCAAGACCTCTATTCAAAGAGCAGGGCTCGAGCGTAGCACCCCTATACGTTAGGAGCGGCGAGGAGCTGTGGTTCCGGGTATGCGCGGTGTGCAGCGCTGAGAACCTCGACGAGGCTCCTCCGGGTGACGAGGTCGTCGAGCTCGGGCCCTACGGAATCTTCAGGTTCGTGCTCTCAGAGCTGGAGGTGGTGGACATCAGGAGCCTCACCCTGGGGCTCTCCGGCGATAGGGTGTTCGTGAGGATAAGGTTCCTCACACCAACCCTCCTATCCACCAAGCTCATGGCCCCGCCCCTACCCCACTTCCTAAAACGTGTTGCTAACATCCAGGAGCGCTACGTTCTATTCCCATCACCCTCCCACCTATGCAGCTACCTAGTGAAGCTCTGGAACACCGTGGCACCCGAAGAACCTGTGTCTAGGAAGGTGAGCCCGGAGTGGGCTGCGTACTTCGTCGGAAGGCTCTGCGGGGTGGCCATGGTCGTGGTGGACTACCGGTCGAGGCCTATCACAGTACTCTACGACGAGAAGGAGGGGGTCTCTAGGAGACCGCGGGGCTTCGTGGGATGGGCGCTCTACGAGATCAACACCAGGAAGCTTGTTAAGATACTCGACAGAGCACTAGCACTAGCCAACTACCTAGGAGTGGGGAAGAGCAGATCCATAGGCTTCGGAGTGGTCACGGCAGAGAAGGTCGAGCCCAGCAGAAGCAGGGAAGCATATCACAGCCCAGAACCGGGCAGCTCTACAGCATCTTTGTACACCAACTACCTGTAGCCCCTGACCAACCCTCGATAGATGCAGAACTACGCAGATCAAGATGAACATGTCGCAATGACCCCCAACAGGCTCTGCGAAGAAGCTTGGAGATACCCGAAGCCGCAGGGATGGTGGTGTGGGAGTACTTGAGAGGATAGACCTATCACCGCCTCGAAACCAGCTATTTTTAAGACGTGTAGTCTAAGCACATTAGGTAGCTGTGCATGGATGTAGTGGCGAAGCTCAGAGGTGTTGACTGGGCTCGTCACGGTGTTGTCTACGCTGTTCTCTTCGGCTCGGCTCTGCGCGGTAGCGGGTTCAGGGATGTTGACATAGCTGTTCTCTTCGACGGAAAACCTGTGCTGGACCGCGTTCTTGGTCTTGTTAGGGATATCGCTGATGCTCTGGAGATGCCTGACGACCGTGTTGATATCGTGGTTCTAAACCGCAGCGATATCCCATGTGTACTTGTGGAGGAAGCTCTTGGGAAGGGCAGGATCGTGTACTGCAGGGAGCGCGGGCTGTGTATAGACGATATCGTTAGAAGGTTGGAGGTATGCTGGGATTTCGAGATATCCTATAGGAAGCTGCGCCTACTCGAAACAGCTGTAGAGGCGGTGAAGAGGTCTTGGGGGTGCTCCGGAGACTTCTAGAGATCGTTGTGGATACCACACGCAGAATCGATGAG
The DNA here is from genome assembly GCA_003661865.1 of Thermoprotei archaeon. GTDB lineage: Archaea > Thermoproteota > Thermoprotei_A > Sulfolobales > Ignisphaeraceae > QMWT01. Next base: position 3,718 of record QMWY01000060.1, on the reverse strand, counting down.
GAGGTCGATAGGGGGTACGACCTCGGCGTGTGGGGTGAACAGATGAAGTTTCTACACGCACTCCAGATACAGTCTCAGGCGCTGATAGACCTAGTGCTTAGGAGCAGCAGCCTCCTGGGACACCCACCCTCAACACCTATAGATGCTGCTAAGTACCTAGCGGAGAAGAACGTGATGACGAGGAGAGACCTCGAGTTCTTCAGGAAGGTGCTTGGCTTCAGGAACATAGTGGTCCACGAATACACGTCCGTGGACATAAGCCTCGTAGACAGGATCCTAAGAAGTAGAGAATACCGCAGGGTGATGACACTGGCCGAGAAGATATTCAGGGAGGTATCGAGAAGAACAGGCGATCCTTAACCGATCCACGCCCGCTCAGGACCCTGCAGCTCTACACAGACCTCTAAGCCTGTTGATAAGCCCCAGACCGTCGTGTAGGATGACGCAGCCTTCGCTGAGCATCTTGCGGATAATCGGGTCGTCAAGCTCCTCTACTCCTACGGGAAGCACGTCAACGGCGAGCTCCCTAGGCTTCACCTTCAGAACCTCTTCAGCGATCCTCAGCTTCTCTGCACCCTTCACCACGGGCACGACCACCATCACGTCGTAGTCGCTGTACGGAGCGTAGTCACCGCGGGCACGCGAGCCGAAGAGGATCAGGGTTGATCGAGGGAATAGGTTTCTCAGAACAGCTGTGTACTGCCTGAACACCCTCTCCATACACTCAACACGTCTTCTAAGAATCTTCAGCAGCCTCCGCCGCACTCCTAACCCACCCCACGAGCTTCTCCATATACTCGATGCACCTCCTCCCAACACCCTCATCATACACAACAGGCTTCCTCCCCGGATACCTAGCCAGGGAGTAGTGAGGCGTGAGAGCATCAGCAACCGTGTAGAGCTCGCGGGGAACATCGAACCCCGCTTCTTCGAGGAAGCTCAGCAGCCTCGATAGGTCGTGGGTGAACTCGTGTGTTCCCACAGCACCCACCTGGAGGGCTTTGAGGTAGAGCTCGGCAGCCTGCTGAGCTTCGAAGCACGCAGCCCAGTAAACACCTTCTTCAAAATGCCTCTTAGCCTCTCTACGAAAGAACTCAGCCTTCTCAACCCACTCCTGGGGTAGCGCGACCACTGGGGCCGCCCCGCACCTAGGTAATGTGTAGGGCTGCCGAAGATAATTAGCGTAGAGCTGCCGGGCTAGAGCTACGGAAAAGCGAGGGTGAGGTGTCTAGCTATCGTCGCTGGTCACAGCACCTCTGGAGGTTCTTGACACTACTGCACTTCCTCCGGGAATGGGTGTCTAGGCTGTGTAGAACTTTATCGTGAGCTTCCCGCCTTCTCTCAGCACGAGCTCCTCCTCGAACTCTACCACCACGGTCTTCTCCCGAACCTCCACCCTGTGCCTCGCTCCCGCCTCGACCTCGGCACTCTTAAGAGGCTTCGGTGCTTCCACCACCAACTTTCTCAACCTCAGCTCCCTGGACCTAACCTCGATCTAGAGCCCGTGCTCACTGTACCTGATCCTGCCCCATGCTCCCGGCACCGTGAGGATTCAGGTGAGGTTGGGGACCGCGGGGGATATCCTCAGCTTCTTCTCGAAGCCGTTGTACACAACTCCTTCGAGACCCAGCACGATGGCTCCACGAGGATAGGGGTCTCATGTAGTGGGTACCCCACTCGATATGGTTCCAGTACTGTCCCGAGACCTCGTACCTCTCGTGCACGATCCTCAGCAGCTTGAGAGCATTCTCCACGAACTTCTCGTAGAGCATGTGGGACGCTACCGCGAACTCTACACCGCTCCAGGGGGTATCCATCTGGCTTCCCGGGGTGAAGGGTAGGCCCAGCCTATTGTCGTAGGTTGTTGCACCGTGCCACGCTGGTCTCCTACCACCGGGGTACACACCGTTGATAAGACCCTCCTCCTCAACTATGTTGTTCGAGGCTATGCTCCTCAGAGTCTTCTTAACCTTCTCCCTATCAACTACGTAGCCTAGGTCCGACAGCGTTGCGAGCCACTGCCCCAGGAGCTGGGCAGCCATACACGCTCTATCCCTAGACCCCGAAACAGGATCGTGCCACAGGTCGAAGTAGCTCCCGTTCCACAGGTAGTCGTAGACGCGCTTCAGGGCCCTCTCGTAGAGCTCTCGGTACCTAGAGGCATCGCGGCCCACGGACCTGCACGTCTCTTCGAGTGCTCTGAGAGCTGCTAGCCACAGGATCGATGTGTAGGCGGCCACACCGTAGAACGTCCAGACATCGAACGTCTGGAACCCCATAGGCACGAGCCTCTGCCCCATGAGCAGGGGCAGGAGCTGGGCGAAGCGATCGGCTAGACCCTTCGACACTCCCTGGGCTACCAGCGAGGATGCCCAGTCGAAGCCCGCGGGGTAGGTGTGGTAGGGCAGAACACCGTCGATGCTCTGCGTCCTGAGGAGCGCCTCGGCGGCACCCTCCATAGAGCTCCTGAGCTTTGCGAGAAGCTCCCTATCCCCGGTCCACAGCGATATGAGGTAGGCTGAGAGCACGAACTTGGGCATTATCTCCACCATGTGGTAGGCGTCCACCCTCTTCAGCGACCTAGCGAAGTAGTGCATCACCCTGCCGGCCGGATCCTTACCCGTCTTCTTCACGATCCTCCTAACGACCTCCAGCGCTCTATCCAGGTCCGAGGCTATCGACGGATCCTTCTCGAACTCCTTCAAGAACTCCTCCCGGTTCTCGGGTATGGCCAGGGCGTAGACTATGTACATCGGGGAGTCGGGGCTCAGCAGATGCTCAGCGTTCTGCTCTATGTACCTCTTGGCGAGCTGGGGGAAGAGGGTTATGAGCGTTGGCAGCACGTACGTCATCACGTCAGTGGTGTTGAAGGCAGCAGCCTCGGGCCCTCCGAAGTAGCTGTGCCCCAGGCCCTCCCACAGACCGAACCTACCATCTTTGGTGAGCCACGTCCCCTTGAGGAACGTAGTGAGCTGGGAAGCTGCTAGGTCTGCAACCCACTTCTCAACACCCTCGACCCCGTAGACCAGGTCGTGAAACTCCCGCGTCCTCGCGTACAGGTTCCTGAAGTTCTCCACGACGTAGTCGGACACATCCTCGGCGTTCCCGAAGAAGTTCTCGTAGTAGTGCCCCAGCTTCTCCAGGTCCTCGTCTAGGTGGTTGGGGAAGAACCAGGTTAGCACGAAGATAGTCTCAGCTTCGCCGCCGGGCTCGATCACGTGCCTCGAGGCGGCGACACCCCACGCATCTCTTCCGCTGTACTCCCTCCTACCCGAGATCCTCCCGCTCCCTCTCAGCTCGACCCACATATCCACGAACTCGCGGCACACAGCGTAGTACGTCACCATCGGGTGCCTAGCAACGATGATGCCCGCAGCCGTTTCCCCGCCCACGACCCTCAGAGTCATGGAGCCTCCGTAGAGCGGGCTCGTGGGGTCTGTGTCGAGCATCGTGAGCGTAGCCCTATCGCTCTTCGCTGTAGCCTTCGCCTCCGACGGGCTCCTCACACCGGCAACCAGTGTAACCTCCAGCCTTCTACCTGACCTGTTCCTGATCCTGAACCTGAAGATCGCTACGGGCAGAGAGGAGTTCTTGACATCCCCCGGTATGAAGGGGGAGAAAGCTTCGAGCTCTACATCCACTAGCTTCTCCAGCTTCTCGTCGCGGAGCCTGAGGAAGGCGAAGGGGGGCTCGCCAACATACTCAACCTCCTTTACGG
>QMWY01000059.1 GCA_003661865.1 Thermoprotei archaeon | reverse complement strand
GGTTGAGGGATGAGGCTATACGTGCTGGTGTAGAGGGCGCGGTTATATTGGTTAAGCGTAGTAGCGACCTGCTAATGCCAACATCAACAGGTTTTGAAAAAGTGGATATTCTAGGCGCGTATTCTCAGCTGCTAAGCGACGGGGACCTCATCGTTATTATAGGTAGCGCTACGTGTAGAGAGTATGTTCATTGCGAGGCGGTTATGAGGATAGCCGACGTGATCTGCCGCCGCATCGCTACCTCTTCCTAAACCACATATCTAAGCTGGTGACCCTTCCGCGGAGGTGCTCACGATACGCCTTCTTCAGCCTCTGTACAGCATTTACAACACGCTCCTTCGAGAAGTCGTACTCATTGACAAGTATTGCCACGATAGCCTTCTCATCAGGCTCATTCCACCTGATCTCATACTCGTCGGTGACCCGGGGATTTAGGAAGTAGTTGCGTATCTTCAGGGGGTCTTCAGGGAACTTGGCGTGGCTGAGGACCTTAAGCGCCTTCTCTAGGCTGCCGTACCTCTTTATAAGTTGATAAGCAGTCTTAGGGCCTACGCCCTCGACCCCATCGGGGTTGTAGTCCGTGCCTATGAGGATCGCTATATCAACAAGCTGCTCACGGGTGATGCCAAGCGTTTTTAGGAGCACGTCTAGCTCTATGACCTCCGGCAGCACCTCCACATACACATCTCTCCCGGGGAGCTTCCTCCTGCCGGTGATGGCCAGGTTGCGCACAAGCCTAGGAGCCCCGAACAGTAGAGAATCGTAGTCCTGACTCCCAACGCCCCACGCATCACCCTTGCTAGCTATGTGGGCCGCCTGCGCTTCTCCTTCGGCAGGTGCCTGTACGTAGGGTATGCCCATAGCCTCGAGAAGCCTCTTCGCCGGCTCCACCATCTCGTCCGTAAGCCTCACAGCCTGCATAGCGTACTTCCTCGCCTCCTCAACCCTGCCCTCCGCCCTAGCACGCCTAGCCTTCTCAGCAGCCTCCTCACGCCTAGCACGCCTACGCTCGATCTCAGCCTGCTTAAGCTCTGGAGGCTTACCGTCGAAGACGTAGACGGGCTTTATCCCGTGCTCAACAAGGTTTATGGTCCGGTAGAAGAGCCCGCTTAGATGGCTGGTAACCCTCCCGCGCCTATCCATGAGGGGTGTGCCGTCTGGCTGCCTTATAGCGGCTAGGAACTGGTAGAGGGCGTTGTAGGCATCAAGTGCTATCACCTTACCCCTTAGCTCCCTTAGATCCTTTATCTGCCTCCTCACGTTATCGGGGATTAGATCCCTGAAATTTACACCCACTACCGCCCCCATCTAGCTACTGGTGCAAACTAGGATTACAGCGTTTCTTCAGATGTGAGGCTATGTGGGCATCCTCCTCCTAAGCCTAACTACCCGCGTATCCTCCTTCTGCGGCGATACGTGGATGTAACCCTCTACCTCAAGCTTCATTAATGCAGATACGAACTCGGAGTAGGATATGTCGTACTCCCTTCTAAGAGCCTCTAGGAGCTCCCTATCGGTTAGGATACCGCCTCTCTCTTGAAGCACCTTGAGAATCCTTACGAGTACTATGCGTTTGTTAACCACTAGAGCTACCCTCCTCTACTTATCTAGGCGCGCCCTTGTACAGGATAACTATGTGGAGGCGCTTTTAAAAAGCAAGCCTAGTAACGTACTCTACCTCTACGTTATCGACCCCATCCACCTTCCCTACAAGGGTCTCTAGCTCTTCGGTACCGCCCTCAGTCTCCTCAGGCATAAGGACGTATAGCATCAGCGCCTTGTATCCAAATGCTATGTCCTGCGCCTCCCACTTAGCAATCTTGTACCTATCCTTAGGAAGAACCCCCTCTATTTTTTTCACAAGCGGCTCTAAGTTCTCCATAACCTCCTTGGGGTATACCTTCAGTACCGCTAGTACTTGAGCACCCATCCATGGCCACCCCTAAGGACCTTCAAACCCGCAGTTGGGGCACCTATAAGGTACGGCATGCTTTCTACAGTCGTAGCACCTCCATATTATTATCTTGCCGCAGTTAGGGCAGGGGAACGCTACAGCCTTCTTCCCCGGCATTATGGGTCTCTTACAGCTTGAGCAGAGCCTTAGCGAGGCCGCCTCATGTATCGCTGGACGTGTGTAGTACCGCAGCGCCATAGCCCCGCACCTTGAGACCTTTGTAAAACGTTGCGCTATCGATATAAAAGCCTTATGTATAACGAGACGCAATGGCTGCTGCATATGCTGTGCAAAGACGAATACAAACAGGTGATCGTGGTACGCACCGATATAAAGATGAGCAAGGGCAAGTTAGCAGCACAAGTTGCCCACGCAGCCGTTGAGAGCGCCTTTAAGGCAATGCGTGCTGCCCCCCAATGGGTTGAGTGCTGGAGAGCGCAGGGCCAGAAGAAGGTTGTTCTAAGAGTTAATAGCCTCGATGAGCTGCTGAGGCTCAAGGAGGAGGCGGATAAGGCATCGCTACCAACAGCCCTGATAATAGATGCCGGCAGAACCGAGCTGCCTCCTGGAACCCCAACGGCTCTCGGAATAGGACCCGCCCCCGCCAACTTGATAGATAAGGTTACCGGGAGGCTGAAGCTCCTTTGAGACCACCGCTCATCGACCTGTCGCTAGGTATGGAGCTCTATGCTACCGAGACGCGCCCCGTGAACTCTGCTACCCTGCCTCACAGCGAACGCTCCTTCGTGGTCTATGAGCTCTACGAAGATTACCGCGCTGCACCCCCTTACGAGCCCATCGGGTCGTGCAGTCCACGGGCGCGATGGCTAGCCTACGCCGTCCGCAAGCATAGGATCTCAACTATCCAGGCAGCAAGAACGCTTTCATCGGTCTTCAGGTGCCAGCTCTATAGCTTCAGCGGTCTTAAGGAGGCTTGGGGAGTCACGCACCAGCTCATATTCTTTAGCGAATGCGCGAACCCTCACCCATACGTATGCCTGAAAAGGCTTGAGGCTGTGTTCCTAGGATGCGTACCAAGACCCCTGAGAAGCTCTGGCAACGAGTTTCGTATAGAGCTCAGGGTCTCAGGATCTGATACCGAGAGGCTCTTAGATAACGTTAGAACCGTGCGATCCGTAGCCATACCCAACTACTATGGGTACCAGCGCTTCGGGTATGTAAGACCCATTTCCCACGCAGTGGGCAAAGCTCTTGTTCTGAAGAACTGGGATGATGCGCTAATCCACATCCTGGGGAGGCCCTATCCCTATGAGAACCCCCTTGCGATACAGGCACGGAGGCTTTGCGAGGCGGGCAACTTCTGCGAGGCGACACGCCTGTTTAGAGGGGCTGGGCTTGAGCTTGAGTACACCGTCTCCCGGAGACTATGCAGAGGCTCTGACACCTTGAACGCGCTACAGGCCCTGGGAAAGGATGTTCTGATGCTATATGTAAACGCCTTCCAATCCTACCTATTCAACCGCATACTTAGCAGGTTATGGGTGCTGGGCTCAGTTAAGGGCAGGGTGCCGGTCCCTGGCCACGGGCTTAGGGTATCCAACGACCTTATTTCAAAGATCGTTAGAGAGGTTCTAGATATGGAGTCTGTAAACCCTAGTGACTTTAGGTTAGAGAAGCTAGGTGTAAAAGCACGTTACTGGTACCGTGAGCCATTCATGGTCGTGAAGCCCGAGATCAAATGCGTTCACCAGGTTAGCAAGGAGAGCGCATGTACGCTATCGTTTATCCTCAGGCGTGGGAGCTACGCCACCGTGGTCCTACGCGAGCTGTTGAAGACCGATATCCCGAGGCTCTGGATCGCGTCTATGGAACGAGCCTCTTCTTGTCACGTGGAAACAGCGTAACCTCCTTAACGTTGCTACGCCCAGTAAGCATCAACATTAGCCTCGATAGCCCCAGTCCCCACCCAGCATGAGGAGGCATACCGTAGTCGAACCACTTGGTAAAGAACTCAAAGCTCTTGGGGTTAAGCCCCCGTTTCCTCATAGCCTCCATAAGCATCTCCTTGTCGTGCACCCTAGAGCTTCCGGAAGCAAGCTCTAAGTGCCTCCAGACAAGGTCGAAGCTCTCGGAGACCTCAGGGTCGCTGTCCTTAGGCTTCGTATAGAATGGTCTTGTCTTAGTTGGGAACTCTACTAGGAAGTAGAGCTCTTCGCCAATCTCACGGGAAAGCACCCTGAGCTCTGGCGTACCTATATCCTCACCAAACCCCAGCTTAACCCCCTTCCCCTCAAGGATCTCGAGGGCCTCACGATAGCTAATCCTCTTTAACGGTAGGCGTACTTGTGGGGGTTCGTACCTAAGCACGGCGAGGTCATCAGAGTTACGTCTCTTGATCTCATCAACTACCTCCTTCACCATGCCCTCAAGGACCTTCATCACATCATGGTAGTTCATGAATGCTGCCTCTATGTCTACACCTATGAACTCCGCTAAATGGTAGGGCGTATCGCTCTCCTCAGCTCTCCAAGAAGGCCCTATCTCGAACACTCGTTCAAATGCAGCCGCCAAGAGCTCTTTATAGAGCTGGGGGCTCTGCGCTAGGAATGCCTCGCGACCAAAGTAGACTACGGGAAATAGGTTTGCCCCTCCTTCAGTAGCAGCTGCTATTATCTTAGGAGTAAACACCTCTACAAAGCGCAAGCTCCTCAAGTACCTTCTTATGGTGTCAAGGGCTGTATTCATGATCCTGAACACGGCACGCATTTCAGCTCTTCTCAGGTCAAGAACCCTTTCCCTAAGCCGGGTATCTATATCGGCGGGCACCTTACCCGAGACGTCGAGTGGTAGCGGAGCCTTCGACTCATTAAGAACCCTTATCTTAGTAGGACTTATCTCAACACCCCTAGGGGCCCTGGGATCTCTCTTAACAACCCCTTCAACTTGGACAACGCTTTCAAGAGTTAGCTCCTTGAACAGCTCCATGAGTTCCTCGCTCGTCTCACCCTTTCTCATAGTTATCTGTATTGTGCCCGTGGAGTCACGAAGTATGAGGAATTTTATCCTGCCTAGATCCCTCTTAAGATGTACCCAGCCCGCCAACACCACATGCTTGCCCGAGAGTTCAGGGGTTACATCTGCTACCAGATGAGTCTTATAGCTGGTTCTCATAGCCTCTACCCTGCTACATCCATGACTTGTTAAGAACAGCGGGGTATTCTAATAAATACCTTGCGTTTATGCTATTGTACCAGGGCTACACTAACCTAATTCTGAAGTGGTACTTGAAGAGCTGAGAGAGCAGCATCTCTATATCTCTCATAGATGCCGGTAGGAGCCTAGCATCATACCTAGACATCCTTATCACATGCTGGACCGTTCCATCGGGTAGCCACACTGTGTTTATACCCATTATCCTAGCCGGCGCCACTATCTGAGAAACCATTGATTTGAGGTCACGGCTATTCTTGACTATCCTGACCTTAATCCCCCCAAGCCTATCAGCCAGCACCCTCCCTAGCCTTGCTAATAGATGCTGGGAAACGGCGTTAGGTATATCCAGTATCACTACTAGCATCCTCCCGTACTGCACGGCCCTTATGTAGGTGGATTCTTTAAGGAACTTGAACTGGGGGTCGTTCTCCTCTATATCCAGCAGTAACCTCATAATCTCTACGTCTAGGTTTGACACCACACCGCTATCGACTAGCTTCTGGCAGCGGGGGCAGAGTATCCCGCTCTTAACACATATGTAATCCAGCGGTATTTTCATTCTAAGCTCCTCACCTCATCATAGGCGCTGAGCCTCTTGGGCACCTACCCCTTTCACACCAGAAAGACCAGATTGATTCGAGGAATTAAAATGTTGTTAGCAGATCGCGATGCTTACATAGTATATAAACCCCTTGTGGTTACCTAGAAGGTAGGTGTTCATAGTGGCTGTGCTAGACCCTGAGTTGATGAGGATCGTAGAGATGCGGGTACTAAACAAGAAGGTGTGTAGAAAGTGCGGCGCGCTCAATCCGCCCACCGCCACACGCTGTAGGAGGTGTAGAAGCAGGAACCTGAGGCCCAAGCATAAAGTCGCTATGAGAAGGTGATAGCCCTAAAGCGGATAGCCCTACGGGGCGCTGGGATGAGAATTGACCTACACAATAAAACAGCTTGCCAAAGCCATTGAGAGCCTCCGTTCCATAGGCTTTGACGGAGTGGTTATTGGGAGCACAGTACTGCACCTAGCCCTTAAGAGCGGTGAGCTTGAGGACGATATCGACCTCTTCGTCACCAGCTGCAGCCCATTTATGGAGGAGGATAGGCTGCGGGCTGAGGCTTCTAGAAGGGGGTGGTCCGTAGGCTATACGGAGCTTGGAACACCAGCTGTGAGCATGAACATAGATGGACGCGACATACGTGTGGAGCTCTACGAAAACATCTACGACTTCTACATACCCGAGGAGGTCCTGAAGATCTGTACCCGTAGGATAACTGTTGAGGGTACACCCGTGCACCACTTAGCCCTGGACTGCTGGGTGGTTCTAAAGGCGAGGAGGGGATCTGAGGGGGATATGGAGGCCCTGCTAACGATTAAAAGGCTCATATCTAGGAGGGTGCTACGCCTAGACACATCGCTTATGAAGAGGGTGCTGGAGCTCTATGGCGAGGATAAAAACTTCATATTGTCCAGGCTTAAAGGCGTTGGGCTAGCCCCCTAGGGCT
>QMWY01000058.1 GCA_003661865.1 Thermoprotei archaeon | reverse complement strand
TCCTAGGGGAGTTCGTGAACAGGAACCTGGACCGCGACACAATACTTAAAACACTCGTCTATGCAAAGTAGCGCTGAGCAATTGACTGTAGCTAGGTGGCTACACATGGCAGAGGAGCGGGATAAGGCGGGTGTGCTTAGAAGGTTTGTCGAGTTCTACCAGACCTACGAGATCGCCAAGCCCTTGATACCCCTCATACTCCTGATCGCGGCGAGCATAGCGCTCGCCCCCCACTACTTCCTAGCCCCCATGAACATAAAGGTCATACTGATGCAGACCACCCCCCTAGCACTCATAGCCACGGGGGAGATGCTGGCGATCCTCATGGCGGGTATAGACCTGAGCGTCGGGTCCACCCAGGCGGCTGCGGCGATGCTCGCGGCTATAATAACCAAGACCACAGGGAACCTCGGCCTCGCGATCGCCGCGGCTATAGCGCTCGGAACAATGGTTGGGGCCATAAACGGCGCGCTCGTAACCAAGCTGAAGATATACTCCTTCGTAGCGACCTTGGCAGGCCTAGTTATATGGCGCTCCTTCGTCATAATAGTGTCGGGCGGGAGGCTGATCTACGGGCTTAGCCAGTACGCGGTGTTCACAAACGACTACGGGACCTACATACCGATGGGCTTCCTCCTAGCCGTCGCGGTGGTGATCGCGATCTACCTGCTCATGACCAAGACCACGTTCGGCCGCTACGTCTACGGCATAGGCAGCAACGAGGAGGCTGTTAGGCTAGCGGGCGTTAGGGCGGACCTGATCAAGTTCCTCGCATTCACCTTAGCGGGCGCCCTCTACGGCCTCGGAGGCGTGATGCTCATAGCGATGGGCGGGTTCGCCGTAGACCCCTGGTCGGCCCAGGGCAACGAGCTTAACGCGATCGCCTCCTGTGTCATAGGGGGCATAGCGCTTACCGGTGGCACGGGGCATCCCCTAGGCCCCTTCCTCGGAGCAGCGATACTGACGATACTGACAAACATACTGGTGCTGCTCGGCATCACGGAGCTGGCGACCCAGCAGATAGTCGTTGGTATAGTCCTGATAGCGGCGGCCGCATCGCTAACGCGCGGGCTGCGCTATGTCAAGTAGCGGGCCGAGGCTCAATTACCCCGCGGTGCAGAGCTCAGTGCTGGGCGCTAGCGGGTAGCGGGGTTGAGCAAGGGCACTCCTCCTGAACTCGAGTCGTACATAACTTTTTGCAAGGCGTCGCTAGGAAGGGGCCTGCGCGGGGTCTACGTAGTTGACCTAAACGCCGTTAGCATAGCCGGTATGTGGAGGAAGGTCAACGCGCACTTCGTGCTCGTCATGAGGGGCGGCTCTCTCCTAGACAACTACGTCACGTGGTTCAGGGGGCGGGTCCTCGCGTTCCTATTCCTCATGGGGACCGTGAACGGGGGAAGCAGAGTAGAGGTTCCGCGGAAGGGCGCATCCATATCCATTACGAGGCCCTTCCTCAGGAGGGGGGTTAAGATAAGTGTTGAGCCCAGGGGCTTTAGAAACGAGATGTTCTCACGCCACGTGATCGGGGCCCTGAACTCCGCCATGATCACGAGGCTCCAGAACCTCTTCATGGGTAGGGGGGAGGCGAGGCTGAGCTTCGTAAAGGTGATGCTTGGGAGAGCTGGGCCGCGCAGCGTAGAGGTTAGGATTGCGAGCATGCTTGAGAAGGCTCCCTTCACATCAGCACTCATAGACCTATTTCTTCAGCTGAGGGAGGTCGTCGAGAGGTTCTTCATGAGCAGGATCAAGCAGCAGAGGCCTAGGAGCTACGTAGAGTACCTAGAGCTCTGGCCCGAGTAGACCCCTTATCAACCAGTAGCGGGGGTGTCCACAGCGAGAAGGTTATAGGTATGCTTCACGGACACAGGAGGTGGCGAGGGAAGGGATATGAGTGGAGAGGAGGCCTTCGCCTTTGTGTCAGAGGACGAGCTTAAGGAGGAGATCTGCCGTGTTATGAAGGCGCTATACCAGCGCGGCTTAATATCGGCCTTGGGAGGCAACGTAAGTGCTAGAGTGCCCGGAGCTAAGGAGTTCTGGATAACGCCTAGCGGTGTATTCAAGGGGGCTGTGGAACCTGATGATCTGGTCAAGCTGAACCTCGACGGCAACATCATAGACGGCTACCTGAGGCCCTCGATAGAGTGGCCCATGCATGCAGCGGTCTACAGGGTTAGGCCAGACGTCAACGCGATCGTACATGCGCACAACCCATTCACACTAGGCCTCGCACTGGCGGGAGTGGGCATCAAGCCCATATCCGTCGAGGCCGTGATGGTGCTTAGAAAGGTCGAGATCGTGCCCTTCGCGTTCCCGGGCACTGATGAGCTTGCCAAGCTCGTTGAGAAGTACGCCCAGACAGGGGCTAGGGCGCTGATCCTGCAGAACCACGGGATCCTAGCGATGGGGAGCAACCTCGTTGAGGCCGAGGCCGTTGCGGAGACGCTCGAGGAGGTCTCCATAGCCCAGTACGTGGCCATGTCCCTGGGCAGGGAGCCGCCGACGATACCGGAGCGCGATGTGGAGCTCTACATGAAGCTCTACAAGATCAGGCAGCATTAGCACACCTAACTTTTTATCCTACCCTCGCTATCCGTCCCGGCGAATCTAGGCCGAGGGGTGCTGTGCATGACTCAGTGGTTCGGCTACATAGGCAGGATCCTCTACGTCGACCTCTCCAGGGAGAAGACCGAGGTTCGGGAGCTGAGGGAGGAGGACGTAGATATGTTCATAGGGGGGATAGGGCTCGCCACGAAGATCCTGGCGGAGGAGATCGATCCGCGGGTAGACCCCTTCAGCCCCGACAACGTCTTGGTGTTCATGACCGGGCCCCTCACCGGTACCCTAGTACCGTGCTCAGGACGCTATGTAGTGGCGGCGAAGTCCCCCCTAACCCTTGCGTGGGGCGAGGCACACGCCTCGGGGTACTGGGGTGTTGAGCTGAAGCGCGCCGGGTTTGATGGCATAGTGATAAGGGGTAGGGCCGGCAACCCTGTCTACCTATGGATCCACGACGGCGAGGTGGAGATCAGGGACGCATCCAAGCTCTGGGGGAGGGACATAATCGAGACCGATATCGAGCTGAAGAAGGAGCTTGGGAAGGACGTGAGGGTCGCAGCCATAGGGCCCGCCGGGGAGAGGCTCGTGAGGTACGCGATCATAGCCAACGACATAACCCCCGATGGTCCGCGGGTCGCCGGTAGAACCGGTATGGGCGCGGTCATGGGCTCGAAGAACCTTAAGGCGATTGCTGTTCGGGGGAAGGGGCAGATAAGGGTTAAGGACCCGAGGAGGTCGCGGAGTATCATAACGAGGATCCTCCCCCTAGTGCTCTCCTACCCCACATCCCAGATCTACGCCGTCCACGGAACCCCGGGCGAGATCGAGGAGTTCTACGAGTACGGAGACATGCCCATAAAGAACTTCACGGAGGGTGAGTGGGAGGGGATCAAGAACATAACCGCTAAGCGCTTCTGGGAACGGGGGATCGTTAAGGGGCATAGGGCGTGCTGGGCGTGCCCGATCCACTGCTGGAAGTACGCCGAGACCAAGGACGCTAAGGGGAGGGCACCTGAGTACGAGACCATAGCGGCGCTGGGCTCCCTGCTCATGATAGACGACCCGTTCTACATAGAGAAGGCCAACGACCTGTGCAATCGCTACGGAATAGACACCATATCCACGGGAGTGACGATCGCGTGGGCTATCGAGAGCTTCGAGAAGGGGCTCCTGACTAAGGAGGATACGGGTGGGCTCGAGCTCAGGTGGGGAGACCCCGACCTCGTTCTGAAGCTCATAGAGATGATCGGTAGGAGGGAGGGGTTCGGAAAGCTCCTAGGAGAGGGATGCCGCCTAGCCTCCAGGATCATCGGTAGGGGTAGTGAGAGGTACTGCATGCATGTAAAGGGGCTGGAGATGCCTATGCACGACCCCCGAGCGTTCAAGGGCATGGGGCTCCAGTACGCGACGTCAAACCGCGGTGCGTGCCACCTACAGGGACTGGTGTTCAGGATCGAGCAGGGGCAGAGGGTCTACGACCTAAGGATCTACGAGAGGCCCGATAGGTTCGATGTGAAGGGCAAGGGGAGGATCGTGGCGACGATGCAGATATGGCACGAGGTCGTCGAGTCTATGGTCATATGCAAGTTCATAGACATACCCCCGGCACACCTAGCAGGGCTCTACTCCATAGTTACGGGCAGGAGGAAGAACCTACAGCAGCTCCTAACCGCGGGGAAGAGGATCTTCACCCTTAAGCGCATATTTAACGTGGCCAACGGGATAAGGCGCAAGGACGATACGCTACCCGAGCGCTTCCTCAAGGAGCCGCTTAAGGAGGGTGGGGCCAAGGGCCAGGTCGTGGAGCTCGAGCCCATGCTGAAGGAGTACTACGAGTTCATGGGCTGGGACGAGAACGGCATCCCGAAGAAGGAGGTCCTTAAGGAGCTTGGGATATACGACCTCGCAAAGAAGATGTTCCCAGAGATAGGCTAGAGCACAGCCCGAGACCCGATCTAGCTCCTCTTCCCACCTCTCCTAATCTGCCCCTGAGCCCCCACCTAAACCTCCCAGGGATCCCCTCCAAAGTCCTCAACCGCTATCTCAAGCCTACCGGCAGGCACATCGCTTATCAGTGGCTCGTCCACGGCGGCCAATGCAACAACGTCTACCCAACCTCTCTAGCCACGCCCTCCCTCACGGCTCTTAGCCCCACCATCGCCAGCGGCTATGAAACCCTCGATACTCTCGACGTGGGCTATCTTCGCCTTTCATAGGACTTACCCCTAAGCATACCTCACTACAGCCCGTGCTACAACATAGGTTACCTAGGTTCAAGGCTGCTCCGCGAAGCCGGTTTAAGCTAACCCTATCTACGAGTTCGGTGAACGCTTTCTGGGTGAGTACCCTGTCCCAGATCACCGTGCTCGCATTTGATCTCGGTGCGAGCAGCGGAAGGGCTATGATAGGCAGGGTCAACCTTGACAGAAAGACCGTTACGGTTGAGGAGCTATACAGGTTCCCCAACGGACCTGTTAGGGTTGGGCGAAGCCTCTACTGGGACGTCCTCAGGATATGGAGCGAGGTTAAGGAGGGTATACGCAGGGCCTGCGCGAAGTACGGCGACGAGCTCGTGTCGATAGGGGTCGATACCTGGGGCGTTGACTTCGCGCTCCTCGACAACAATGGCGAGCTCCTGGGCAATCCTCACAGCTACCGCGATCCGAGGAACCAGGAGGCTATGGAGGAGCTCCTGAGGAAGATCCCCCGGGAGAGGATCTATGAGAGGACAGGGATCCAGTTCACACCTATAAACACCCTCTACCAGCTCTACGCGATGGTCCTTGTGAACTCGTCGCAGCTCAGGGCAGCCAAGACGTTCCTGATGATACCCGACCTCTTCAACTACTGGCTCTCGGGCGCCATAGCCTCGGAGTTCACCGAGGCCACCACGACGCAGTTCCTAGACCCGAGGACGAGGAAGTGGTGCTTCGACCTGCTTGAGGAGATCGGCGTGCCTACGGGCATATTCCCGGAGGTTATCGAACCCACGACGAAGCTCGGGAGGATCAGGAAGGAGCTCGCTGAGGAGCTAGGGGTCTCGCCGAGGATAGAGGTTGTAGCCCCGGCAACCCGTGACACCGCATCCGCCATAGCTGCAGCCCCCATCGATGAGGAGTCGGCGTACATAAGCTGCGGTACGTGGAGCCTCGTAGGTGTGGAGCTCAGCGAACCTTTGATAAGTAGGCAGGCTATGGAGTACAACTTCACGAATGAGGGCGGGGCGTTCAACACCATAACGTTCCTGCGTAATATACAGGGGATGTGGTTCATACAGGAGATCAGGAGGATCCTAGCTATGAGGGGGGAGGAGTACAGCTACGAGCAGCTCACCAAGATGGCTGCGGAGGCCCGTGGCTTCTTAGCCTTCATAGACCCTGATAACCCGAGGTTCCTAGCACCGATAAACATGATCGACGAGATCATGAAGTTCCTGGAGGAGACGGGGCAGGAGAAGCCCAAGAGTGTGGGAGAGCTTGTTAGGCTTGTGCTCGAGAGCCTCGCACTGAAGTACAGGTTGGTTATAGAGCAGGTTCAGAAGCTCACGGGTAGGAGGATAAGGAGGATAAACATCTTCGGCGGCGGCTCGAAGAACTGGCTGCACAACCAGCTCGTAGCGGACTTCAACAACGTCCCTGTTGTCGCGGGTCCCGACGAGGCTACGTCAATGGGGAATGTGCTTCTGCAGGTAGCCGGGCTCGGCTACATAAAGTCGCTTAGGGAGCTCAGGGAGTTCGTGAAGAACTCAGTTAAGCTACGGGTATTCGAGCCCAACCATACATCGAGGCACGAGGATGCGTACAACAGGTTCCTAGACATTCTGGAGAAGACTGGTGGTCTCTAGATGACCAGTACGCTCCTGATAGGCATAGACCTCGGTACGAGCAGCGTGAAGGTCGAGGTGTACAGCGAGGATGGGGAGCTGTTAGCAAGCGGATCAGCTCCTATCAGTAGACAGGACCCCGATGAGTGGATCGGTGCTCTGAGGAGGGCCATGCCCGTAGACACGCCCCGCAGCTGCGGAACATGCGGAAAGATCGTCTCGGTGGACAGCACATCAGGGAGCTTCCTCCTCGTCGATAG
>QMWY01000057.1 GCA_003661865.1 Thermoprotei archaeon | reverse complement strand
CTCTTTGCTCTGAACATGTACGCCGACACAACGTACTCCCAGGCCGTTATGGGGTACATACCCGCTCTGCTCAGCTGTAGCTGCGGGACGTAGCCGATGGCCCGCCCCAGCACCTCGGGGTGCTCCTCTATATCGAGACCATCTATGTACACACGCCCCCTGCTGGGCTTCACCAGCCCCAGGATCGCTCTCAGCAGCGTTGTCTTCCCAGCGCCGTTGGGGCCTATCACCTGTACAAGCATTGGCCCCCGAAGCTCGAAGCTGTAGTTCTCGAGTATGATCTCGCGCCCGAACACCGCCGTCAGGTCTTCGACCTTTATGGAGGGCTCCGGCACCGTGTTCCCTGATGTGTACACCTCTAATCTTGGCTTAAAATCTGTGTGCACATAATATGGTCTGGGCAGCCATGGGGAGCATCCCGGTAATGGCGCTGGTGCTGGGCCTAGTAGCCGCGTCCATCTTTATGCAGAGCCCCGTCCACGGGTATGCGGGTGGGGAGGGGCTCGTCATCGTTGTCACGTTCCCGTCGCTGGCAGACGATGTGGCACAGCTAGTGTGCAACGATACGGTGGTCCCGCTCGTGCCGCCAGGGGCCGATCCACACACATACCATCTGAAGCCGGGGGATGTCGAATTACTCAAGAACGCCGATCTAGTGGTATCAACGCGGCACACATTTCTCGAGCTGGGGATACGCGAGCTGAAGGAGCGGGGTCTGGTGAAGGGTAGGCTTATAGAGCTGCCGGGGATCCCCGGCGTAACCCTGTTGAGGAACCCGGAGACGAATAACATCAACCTGCACATGCCTATATACGACCTCGATAACTACCGCAGGTTCGTAATGAACATCAGTGTGGAGCTGATGCTTCTCAACCCCCGACAGGCTTCGTGCTACGCGGAGCGCCTCGGAGAGGTGCTTAGCAGGGTATCGTCCCTGTACAGGTACTGGGGCGCGTTCAAGCTCCGCGCTGTTGCGGACCTCCCGTTCACCCAGTACGCTGTTTCGTGGATGGGTGTAGAGGTCGAGCACCTTGTGCTGGCCGAGCACGGGCTGGAGCTATCTCCTAGGCACCTGCAGAGCATAGAGCAGGAGCTAAGCTCCGGATCCGTGGACCTCGTGCTGGTGTCTAGCCCCAGCGAGCACTACGCATCGAAGTGGCTCGAGGGGGCGGCGGCTAGGTACGGTGTTCCGGTGGTGTACATCCCTACGCCGATGACCAGGGGCAGCGTGGTCGATAAGCTGGAGTACGTACTTGAACAGCTCCTACATCTCGAAGCAACCTCCACACCCCCGCCGAACCGAGGGGTATTCAGCTTCACGTACTCGGAGAATGCCCGTTACATCCTCGCGGCTTCGTACGCATCGGCCGCAGTTATAGTGCTGCTGATCTACATCGCTCGTTCGAGGGGTGGGGCTTTTTGAGGATGGCGACCTTCTCCGTGGTGCTGATAGCTGCATCCCTCATCCTAGCGGCGCTGGAGGCTACGCTGTTCGAACCCAGGTGGATCCTCGCGGTGAGTGTAGCAGCCGCAGTCTACGGTCTTCTGAGCCCCGTCGTCGCTGCACGAAGACTTTTCTTCCTGGCATCGGCCTCCCCCCACGCAGCGCTCTTCGCCGTAGCGGTGTCCATCCTGCTATCCAGGGCGACGAGCGTAGGCACGCCGTACATATGGGCTCTGCTGCTGGGGCTCGCCATGATGTACGGCGTTGGCTACGCGATCCATAGGGGGCTGGACACCGATGTGGCTACATCGCTCCTCGTGGCGGCGACGGCGACGGGGAGCGTGCTGGCGATATACCACATACTGACCCGCTACCCCCTAGAGGTCGATATATGGGCCTACATCATCGGGGACCCGCTGCTCGTCACGTGGGGGGAGCTTGTGCCCATAGCCATCGTGGGTCTGCTGGCCGTGCTGGCGATCATCCTGACGTACCGCGAGCAGCTGTGCCTAGGCATAGACCCCGAGTCCGTCAAGATCTCGGGGATAAACACGGCGCTCTACGACTGGGTGCTGTACACAGCCCTGGCGATAGCGACTATAGGGATGCTCAGAATCGTCGGCTTCGTGCTGGAGCACGTCCTGATCCTGCTCCCCGTAGCGGTAGCCTCGAACGTAACCGACAGCTCCACGGAGGCCGCGGCAATGAGCGTAGGCATCGCGCTGGCCGCCTCGATGACGGGCATAGCCATCTCGATCCTGCTCAACGCCTCGCCTTCGGGGACCATAGGCCTTCTACTCTTGATCATTTATCTGCTCAGCCTCGCTATAAAAAGGCGGATAGGGTAGGCCATGGGGCGCAAGAGGAGGTTCGGCATATCTCTACCCGAAGAACTTGCAGAGAAGCTTGATACGCTATCGAGGAAGCTGAGCGTAGATAGGTCGAGTCTTGTAGAGATGGCCCTACGGGAATTCATCCACGACCATACACACTACCTCTACGAACACGTGTGCAGGGGCATCATGATCGTCCACAGGCACGGGAACAACGAGCAGTTCCTAGCCATAGTCGAGAAGTTCCGCGACATCATAAGAAGCTACAGCCACACCCACATAGACGGCGTGTGTTTCGAGCTCCTCATCGTATCCGGCAGCTCCTCGAGAATATGCCAGCTCCACAGAGAACTATCGCTGCTACCCAGGTGCAGAACCCGGTACATACCTTTCTCTACGTATTAACTCATGCATAACAGAATTCTATAAACCGATGAATCGTGGCTTACTGTCCTCTATATCTAAGCTCGCTGATAGACTTTGTCATGGCGCTATCGATGAAGTTATTTACAAGTTGATGGAACATTATCAGTGCTCAACGCCTCTAATACTAGTCAATCATAACAAGGGGAGTACTGTGTTCTTCCTAAACACTACTAAACTACTAGTTGTCTAGCTGTAGTGAGCTCATTATCGCTACGTATCTACGTGCATATTCCGTAAACTTCATCCTTATCTAAACATGCACTCTTCTACTCTTTCCTCCTCCCAGAGCTGAGTGTATTGCTATACGCAGAGACTTATTCCTAAAACATTATGATGTATTTGGACCATAGCAGACGTCCTCCTGATCTGTCAAATGCAGAGGTTATTTATGCTTAGGAACACTGCCATCTTCTCGTGGTGAACTGTTTTGAGTCGTATGCATCTAGATATGTTCTGTTATCAATGTGCCATGACGGCTGGTGGTGTTGGTTGTACCGTAAGGGGTGTTTGTGGGAAGAGTGCTACCGCTGCTAGACTGCAGGACTTCCTGATCTTTGGTCTCAAGGGTACCTCGGCATATGCCTACCATGCTAAGGAGCTTGGTTACAGCGATCCGAAGGTCGATGAGTTTATAAACGAAGCTATGTTCACAACGCTGACCAACGTCAACTTCGATGAGAAGGCACTCTTCGACTACCTACTGAAGCTGGGAGAGATGAACATCAGGGTCATGAGGCTGCTGAAGAAGGCGCATATAGAGACCTACGGCGAGCCGGAGCCAACCTATGTTAGAACGAGCCCTGTTAAGGGCCGCGGCATCATAGTTACGGGCCATAGCCTAAAGGCTTTAGAAGAGCTGTTGAAGCAGGCCGAGGGCACGGGAATCAAGATCTACACCCATTCAGAGATGCTTCCAGCCCACGGCTACCCCAAGCTGAAGAAGTACGAGCATCTGGTTGGGAACCTAGGTAAGGCGTGGCACGATCAGAGATGGCTCTTCGCTAGGTACCCAATGGCAGTACTCGCAACAGCGAACTGTGTGGTGCTACCAGCCGATGCTTATAGGGATAGGATGTTCACGACAGGGCCCGTTGCTCTACCCGGTGTCAAATATATCAGGGGGCACGACTTCTCCGAGGTCATCAAGAAGGTTCAGGAGCTACCTGAGGTCCAGGGAGAGGAGAGCGAGGTGAAGCTCCTAACAGGATTCTCCAGATCAGCTATACTGAGACATGCTAAGAGGATCAAGGAGCTTGTGGAGGAGGGTAGGCTGAGGCGCATATTTGTGATAGGAGGCTGTGATTCTCCGCTTAGAGAGAATAACTACTACACCGAGCTGGCGATGAAGCTGCCTAAGGACACCCTGATCCTGACTATGGGGTGCCTCAAGTACAGGATAAACGACCTAGAACTAGGCGATATCGAGGGCGTACCTAGGCTACTAGACCTAGGCCAGTGCAACGACACTATAGTTGCACTAGACCTACTCCCAGACCTAGCCAAGCTGCTGGGTGTCGACATAAACGAGCTTCCGCTTACGATAGTAGTGGGTTGGCTGGAGCAGAAAGCCGTGAGCATTCTTCTGAGCCTGCTGTACCTAGGAGTTAAAGGATTGTATCTAGGACCGAGGCTTCCGGCGTGGATCAACGACGATATTCTCAAGATCCTCAGAGAACGCTACGATATAAAGCTAGTATCCGATCCAGAAACAGACCTAAAAGCTGTGCTAAAAAGCTAGCAGCACTCCACAGCACAGCATTTGCTATGGGCGAATGATTACTGGTTTTGAAATTTAAAAGACGTTTCAGTAGTGCTTAGCGTATCTCGATCACCTTCCTAACCTAGCTTGTGATCAATCCTACGAACTACTCCGCATCACTGTTCTGCCGAGGCGGATCTCCGGATGTGCTAGCTGTTTGAATATCCCTAAGCTCTCGAACTTCTTCTGCACCCTTCCTAAGCTCCTCGACCTGCTCGGGATCTAAACTCTTCAGAACAGCGAGGAATTCTCCTACATGGGTCTTCTCCTCCCTCGCCACCTCTTCGAACACCTTCCTAACTTCCTCTATATCTATGGCTCTGGCCAGCTGGAGGTACATGTTGATAGCGTCTAGTTCCGTTATTACGGCTAGCCTAAGAGCCCCTACAATCTCTTCTCTAGAGAGCTTTCTACCAGGTGGAAGCTCTAGAGGGTGCTTGGACATCATCCTCGATCCCCCTCCTCAACCCCACTTACCCTTCTTCATATGGGTCTCGAGCTCAGCCATGATCTTCTGCATGGTTGTTAGAGCAAACTCCTTCTCTTCGTTAGCTATCTTGACGCATCCAGGGTCGAGGTTATCCCCGGCGATCTCCTCGGCCACAGCAAGAAGCTCCTTAAGGAGCGTCAGCGCCTTCATGTGGAGGTAGTTGGTCTTCCTAGACCGTGCAACGAGCTGAGTCTCCTGATCTGAAAGTTGTTTGAACTGCTCCTTGGGAGCTCCGCACTTAGGACATCTATCCGGGGGCTGAAGACCTTCAAAAACAAAGCCACAGACATGACACTTCCACAGAGGCATGAGGATCCCCCTACCACATCTCTTCATAACGAGATATGGCTTCGCCTCTAGACACCCCCTCTAGCCAGCAACTCGTCTCGTTATCTATGGATCCATTCTTGTCTGGGAGGTTCATCCATGTATGTGGTTCTAGGTAAAGCATTGTGCGGAGCTCTAGGAAGAAACCGGGTAACCTATAGACGCTGCGGAGCAATTCTTGGTTAATTCATAGTTAGACCTAGTACGCGTCAAGCACTAGATCGCGATATGTTCTACCATCACCTGTTCATCGCACAATACTCATCGATGCAACAGTTAGGGTTATGCATAAGTAAACGTTGTAGAGAAGTATCAGTACAACGACCTCGAGACCCAGGCATCATGTCCTGATCATCAGGGGGCTGGAGGCTTAGCAAAGTTTATTTCCTCAACAAGCATTAGTGCCCGCATTGAGGTGCAGTTTATGCGCCAATGAAGAGCTCCCTAAACAAGTCTTCGCTCCGTGCCCCGGTTTCTGGAACTAGAGCACCTACAGCGCCGAACTCTCCAACTGTTCCTAAACCTGAGGAGGTCTGCGAACAGCACGTTCCCACATCATTACCTCCAAAATCAGATCAATTAAGACTTTCGAAGTCTGCCGCCCTCCCACGGACCCTGACCATCTGTGGGAGCTTGACAAGCTATTTCAGCCTATCCACCCTGATCAGTGCGCAGCGGGCGCTGGGAACGCCCCAGCACATGCTCAGAAACAAGTGCTGTGGAGGTCAACGGGTTCTCTACGAGTTTCAGGACATCGTAAAACCTGTAGAGCTCTTCGTTGCCACAGCTAATGAGGCTGGAACCCCGGGAATATTGTTGGAGGATGGGCACAGTGCTTGCAGATACATCAAGTTATCTGTACTCTGCTAACGCGCTTCTCTTCGTGGGTAGCCTCCAGCTTCTTCCAGTATCTCGCGTTGTATACGCAGCCTGGGTCGGGTGCTAGCGGGTCTCTGAAGTAGCCGTAGGCTCTTGCTCTGCAGCCTCCGCACACGTTCCTGTAGGGGCATCTGCCGCAGTATCCTTTGAGGTTCCCTCGGTCTCTCAGCGATCTGAGTAGGGGTGAGGTTGTCCACAGCTCCCAGAAGCTATGTTTTCTTAAGCTGCCTACGGGTATCGGCATGAACACGCAGGGTATTAGTGTTCCGTCCGGCTGTACTGCGGCGTAGACCCTCCCGGCGCCGCACCCCCCTACGAACTCTGCTACGGCTCTCACTATCGGATCGCCGCCCACGTAGAAGTGTGTTGGGGCGCTCACTCTCCCGCCGCTCAGCTGCAGCACCACTCTTCCGTACTGTGGGGCTGTGCTCACTATCTCTAGTCTGCGCCTCCTCATCTCCTTGAATATTGTTCTCAGGAACTCCTCCCTCTCGAAAGGATCTAGGTCGAGCCACAGGTTCTCCTTACCCCTCCCGGTGGGGACGAAGTTGAAGAACACCACCCTCTTGACACCTATCGACTCGGCCAGGTCCAGAAGATCCTCTACCT